>NZ_JAKIUR010000090.1 GCF_021647475.1 Lutibacter sp. | reverse complement strand
TTTATCAAAGAAATAAAGATTCTTTGTAATTAACAATTATGTAAATTAAATGTAATATTTTAACTTTGCTAATCTAAAGGATGAATGAAGCAAAGCGAAATGAGGAAGCAATCTCATTTTCATGAAAGATTGCTTCAAATTATGGCACTACATTTATAATTTTTGCAATTACATTTTGATTTTCAGTTGTTTAAAGTAAATCCTTATATCAAACTTAGGTTCAGAATCTCACCAAATTAAAAGCAGTATATTTTAAGTGCTATGCCACATTGAGACCCAATATAAAAAAATATCAAGCGGCTGAAATGACATTAGAAATTTTAAATATTTCTGTCATTTCTGCGAAGGCAGGAATCCATAGCGAACCAAGTTTATATTCCTACCTTCGCAGGAATGACAATGCTGAAAAAAAATCATAATCTAACTTAGATTATGATTTTTTTTAGTTAAATAAAATGTCACATTGAGCAGAGCCTGTCCTAAGTTTTTACCCAAGGGTAGAAATATGATTCTATCTTACTGGCGGAATTAAAAATCGCTTCCAAATGTCAGCCGCACAAATAACACATTTGTTTTTTTCCTTTCTTTTGCCGATGCTTAAAACAAAAAAGTTATTTTAGCATACGCTTTGAACAAAAATTGAGAAAGATAAAATGACAATAGAAAAATACATTGAGAATATCAACCAACGTTACCAATTAGGAAACGCAACTGAACACACTTTTAGAGGAGATTTACAACAACTATTAGAAAGTTTAGTAAAAGATATACAAGCTACTAACGAACCCAAACGACAATCTTGCGGAGCTCCTGATTATATTTTAACTAAAAAAGACATTCCTGTTGGATTTATTGAAGCAAAAGATATTGGTGATAATGATTTAGAAGGCAAAAAAAAATCGGGTAACAAAGAACAATTTGACCGTTACAAAGCATCATTGAATAATCTGATTTTTACGGATTATATAAACTTTCATTTATATCATGATGGAATATTTATTACTAAAATTGCCATTGGAGAAATTACCGAAAATGGAATTAAACCAATTCCTGAAAATTTTACAACGTTTCATGATTTAATCAAAGATTTTTGTACACATGTTGGACAAACCATAAAAAGCTCAAAAAAACTTGCAAAAATGATGGCGGGTAAAGCTCGCCTGCTTTCGGATGTTATTGAAAAAGCATTAACTAGCGATGAAACGCATAATGAAGATAGCACACTTAAAGAGCAAATGCTTGCATTTAAAAATATCTTAATTCACGATATAACTCCCAAAGGATTTGCCGATGTATATGCACAAACCATTGCTTACGGCATGTTTGCCGCACGTTTACACGACCCAACTTTAGATACTTTTAGCCGACAAGAAGCAGCAGAACTTATTCCAAAATCTAATCCGTTTTTAAGAAAACTGTTTGGCTACATTGCCGGCCCTGATATTGATGACCGTATTAAATGGATTGTTGATAATTTAACTGAAATATTTTTAGCTTGTAATGTTGAAAAAATTCTAAAAAATTACGGAAAATCTACAAAAATGGAAAACCCAATTATCCATTTTTACGAAACTTTTTTGAGTGAGTACGACCCAAAATTACGGAAAGCTCGCGGAGTTTGGTACACGCCTGCTCCTGTAGTAAATTTTATTGTTCGTGCGGTTGATGATATTCTAAAAACGGAATTTGATTTACCGCAAGGTTTGGCAGATACTTCTAAAATTATTATTGATAAAAAAGTACCAAAATTTGATGAAAGGTCAAAAAGTAAGTCTAAAATAATTGGCGAAAAAATAGTTAAACAAGAAGTACACAAAGTACAAATTTTAGACCCAGCCACAGGAACAGGAACTTTTTTAGCGGAAGTAATAAAACACGTAAACAAAAAATTTAAAGGACAAGAAGGGATTTGGAGTAGCTATGTAGAAAACAATTTATTACCACGCTTAAACGGTTTTGAATTGTTAATGGCAAGTTACGCAATGGCACACCTTCAAATAGATTTGTTACTTAAAGATACTGGTTATGATGCGTCATTGCGAGGTACGAAGCAATCTCTACAACGAACCAAAATTTACCTTACCAATAGTTTAGAAGAATTTCACCCAGACACAGGTACGTTATTTGCCAATTGGTTAAGTAGTGAAGCCAATGAGGCAAATGATATAAAACGTGATACACCCGTAATGTGTATTATCGGTAATCCACCGTACAGTGGCGAAAGTGCCAATAAAGGAGATTGGATTATGAGCCTTATGGACGATTATAAAAAAGAACCAGGAGGCAAAGAAAAGCTAAAAGAACAAAACTCAAAATTCATTAATGATGATTACGTGAAATTCTTACGCTATGGTCAACATTTTATTGAAAAAAATGGAAGTGGAGTTTTAGCATTTATAAATCCACACGGATTTTTAGACAACCCAACTTTTAGAGGAATGCGTTGGAATTTACTAAAAACCTACGACAAAATTTACACTTTAGATTTACATGGCAATGCTAAAAAGAAAGAGGTTTGTCCTGATGGTTCTATAGATCAAAATGTATTTGACATTATGCAAGGCGTTGCAATTACCATCTTTGTAAAAACAGGAAAGAAAAAGAAAAATGAATTAGGTAAAGTATTTCATTACGACCTTTTTGGAAAACGAGATTTTAAATACAATTTCCTAAATAAAAATTCATTAAAAACAATTAAATACGAAGAATTACCTAACAAAGCACCTAATTATTTTATGGTGCAAAAAGATTTTAAAGCTGAAAAGAGTTATAATAGTGGTTTTTGTGTAACTGATTTATTTAAGGTTAATTCTTTAGGCATACAAACACATAGAGATTCTTTAAGTATTGATTCTTCAAAAATTCATTTAGAAAAAAGGATTACCGATTTTTATGATTTGACAATTGAAGACGAAACTCTTAAAGAAAAATATACTCTTAAAGAAAATTCAGAATGGAAATTAAAAAAACAAAGAAATGATAATTTTGAAGTTAAAAAAGTAATAAAAATAGATTATCGCCCTTTTGATACGCAATATATTTATTTTGATAAAAATATTGTTGACAGATTGCGAGTTAACGTTTCTAAGCATATTGTAAATAAAGAAAATATTTGTCTAATTGTTCCTAGACAATGTGTATCAGATTGGAGATATATTTTTATCTCAAAAAACATAATTGAATCTAATTTAACAGGTACGGCAGGTAGATATGGTAGTGGTAATTTTTTCCCACTATACTTATACCCAGAAACCAACAACCAACAACTATCAATAGAGAATACAAAAAGAATCCCAAATTTAAACAAAGAAATAATAAACGAAATAGCTAAAAAGTTACAATTAACTTTTGTTTCAGAAAAAGTTCTCGATACTTCGGCAAAAGCCTCAACTCGAACAAACGTCATTGCGAGGAGTGGTAACGACGAAGCAATCTTATCAAAAGAAACAGATTGCCACACTTCACTGCGTTCCATTCGCAAAGACGGAAACGATAGTACTTTTGCACCCATAGACATTTTAGATTATATCTATGCGGTTTTACATTCACCAACGTATCGTAAAAAATATAAAGAATTTTTAAAAATAGATTTCCCGAGAGTACCTTATCCAAAAAACACAGATACTTTTTGGCAATTGGTAAAATTAGGAGGTGAAATTCGTCAACTGCATTTATTGGAATCTCCAAAAGTTGAAAAGTATATTACAAGTTACCCTATTAGTGGCGATAACAAAATAACTAGAAAATTAACCAAAACTGATATTGGTTTTGAGCCAAACACAGTTCTTGATACTTCGGCAAAAGTCTCAACTAAAACTGACACCGTCACTTCGAGTGATTTTATGGAGAGCAACGGAATAAAATTGTATCGAGAAGAAATCAAAGGTAAAGTTTATATAAACGACACGCAATATTTTGATAATGTACCTTTAACAGCTTGGGAGTTTTATATTGGTGGTTACCAACCTGCTCAAAAATGGTTAAAAGACCGTAAAGGTCGCATACTTTCATTTGAAGATATTTTACATTATCAAAAAATTATAGTGGCACTTTCAGAAACAAACCGATTAATGAAAGCAATTGATAAAATTGAGATTGAGTAATTGGTTATGAGTAAAACCACTACCATAATAGCCAATCATAAATTAGACACTTCAAGTTTAAAAAATTTGGCAAGTGATTTGTCAAACCGTTTACAAGCTACTGTTGAATATGGATATATAGAAGAATTTAATTATAATCCGTTAAAAAACACCTTTAACGAAGATTCTAAAACCATAATTTTAGGAAACATAGTATATCCAAATTCACAAAAAAAACATGTTTTGTTCGATAGCTATTTTCAATATTCAGCATTTATTAAAAAGTATGGTATAGCGGCATTGGAAAACCCTTTATTTAAGGAAGAAACGTATTTTAAAAATAAAATTTTAGAAGCACAAAAGGCAAAAGAATTTCAATTATTGGAAGAAGATGGAAATGAGCTTGCAATAATTTTTAGAGATACCATAAATTTATTAGCTGTTGATAGTTTAGATTGGAGTGCTTATCAAAATACATTCATTTATAAAATAGAAAATGATTGGCTAAAATATTTAACTAATTGGCGAATTAAAAATAGAGATTGGATTTATAAATTTGGAGGTAATTATATGTTAGTCTCTCATTGTGAAGAGGTTTCAGAATTTATTTATAATGATGCTAATTTTAAAACGGGAACAGCGATAAAAAACAAAATTATCAAAAAATTAAAAGGTCAAATTGTAAATATTTCTAAATACTTTAAAAGCAAATCGTATTTAAATAAACCTGAATATGAGCAAATTTATTTAGAGGATGCTTTTTTAAAAAAGTTAAACAATGCAATTAAGTATAACATTCCCTTCACAAAAATAAGAGTAAAATATCCGAGTGTTGTTTATGATGATTTTCAAGATATAGAAAACAGCATGCCAATAACTACGAATGAATTTAATTTTATATACGATAGTTCAGAAATTTTAAAACAGTTGGCAATAAATAAAAATTACCAAAAAGAAATAGACGCTATTAAAAGGAATCCTAAAAAGACTTAAAAATGAAATCAAAAATTACTTCCTTTTTTGTCCTCTAGTTTTTGGCTTTTTATATTTTTTAGCAATTTCTCGTCGGTACGATCCACCTAAATTAACTCGCCTATTTTTTTCTTTTTTCTCGTGAAAAGCAGGACCGCTTGGTTCAGTAATTATTTTTTTATTACTTGTTCTTTCGGGGACTGTTTTGGGCATTTCTTCAAAAATCTTTTGAGAGGAAACATCAATGTTTTCAGGTAAATCTAAAACTTCAATTTCAGTATTCATTAACAACTCAATTTCACCTAAATAATCAGCTTCTTCTTCAGTAAAAAATGAAATGGCAGTTCCTTGTTGTTCTGCACGTCCTGTTCTGCCAATTCTGTGCATATAATTTTCAGGTTCTTCAGGAATATTAAAATTTATTACGTGGCTTACATTGGTTAAATCTAAACCGCGTGCAATAATGTCGGTTGCAATTAACACGTTAAAAAATCCTTTTTCAAAGTTTTTAACAGAACGTAATCGATAATTTTGAGTTTTATTTGAATGAATTACATTGGTCTCTCCAGGTAATAAAGTTTCTAATTCTTCAAATAAAATATTAGCTTGTTTTTTGTTTTTTACAAACACTAATACTTTTTTAAAAGTGTCTTTATTTTTTAGTAATTCAACTAAAAAATTGACTTTCGTATAAAAATTTGGAACCGGATATGCAAGTTGCGTAATAGTATCTAACGGACTTCCGCTACTTGCAATTTCAATTTTAATTGGCGATTTAAAAAACTGATTTAAAATTCCAGCCACTTCTTTAGTAAGGGTTGCCGAAAATAAAATACTTTGACGTTTTTTTGGCAATAAATCTAACAACGTAATTAATTGTGGTCTAAATCCAAGATTCATCATTTCATCTACTTCATCAATTACTAACTTTTGAACTTGTTTCAGCTTTAAAATTCCATCTAAAGCTAAGTCTAACAATCTACCAGGAGTTGCAACTATAATATCTTGTCCTTTAAAAACAATTTGTTTTTGTTTGTTTAAGTTTGTTCCACCGTAAACGCCAACAAATCTAACATTAATATAAGGGGTAAGATTTTCAATTTCTTGAATTACTTGAACTACTAATTCTCTTGTTGGCACAACAATTAAAACACGAGGATACTTTTGGGTTGAAAAATTAAGTTGTCTTAAAATAGGTAATAAATAAGCAAATGTTTTACCAGTTCCTGTTTGAGCAATACCAACCATATCTCTACTACTCATAATTACCGAAAATGCTTTTTCTTGAATAGGAGTTGGTGTTGTAAATCCCATTTCATTTAAGGCATCTAATAAAAATCGGTTTAAGTTTAAATCGTGAAATGTCATGGTGGTAATTTTTTGCAAATATATACTTTTAAATAACCCGTTTTGCATTTTGATGAAATTTCGTCAATTCGAGTGAATTTTAGCCTTTTTAGGCTTAAAATTAGTATCGAGAATAGTTTTTTATTTAAAAACAGCCGTTCTCAATACAATTTTTTATCAAAAATTACCTGCCTTGCCGTCCTTTAGATTTGCAAAGTAAAGATTTTCTTATTTATTAAGTATTTTTACTTTACAAAAAAAGAATGGGGTGAACTTAGCTTGCCGCTAGATTTTAGGTCTATTGCCTGTATTAGTCCCCATTCTTAATTAACCGATTACA
>NZ_JAKIUR010000089.1 GCF_021647475.1 Lutibacter sp. | reverse complement strand
TGTTATAGTTTCTCAAAAGAATTTCCTAAATTCTTGCAAATCTAGTTTCTTACTCATTTTTACGCTGTCAATTTCAATATTTTCAATGAACTTCTTTTCCTCTTTTTGCTCCGTATCTCTCAAAGCGGGTGCAAATGTAAAACCTTTCTATTTAATCACCAAATATTATTTGACGTTTTTTTAAAGTTTTTTTTTGCTGCATTTTTAGAACTTTTTGCTAAACCATTTCCTTGTTAGCGGTGGCAAATGTAATACTTTTTATGTTCCTCAAACAAGCTTTTTTAAACCTTTTTTTTAAATTTTTTAAATATCAAAATAATACACTGTTTTTTAAATAGTTAGTGAATTATAAAAATTACATTGGGGTAAGTTTTCAAATTTGGGACAATTAATTTAGGTTATTTTTTTGAAATATGCAATACAAAAAATCTCAAATTAATGCTTTTTTAAAGGTGGTTTTGGAGCATTCATCCATTTTTTACTTAATTCAAGATAATTAAAATTAAGTTTTGAAGGTTGTTCTTCTAATACTCCATTTATAAAAGCACGTTGCAAAATATCTTCAATTAAGAAATCTTCCTTATTATTTACCGGATCATAGATATCTTTTAATGATAGTTTAAATATATTTGCGGTTGTATTATACCAAAATGCCTTCCAGCCACTTCGTAAATTTTTTACTAAATGAAAAGCTGTATCTCCCGTTTGACGATCTATTAATTTAATAAGTATTCTACCTTCCATTCTTGTAAGCTTTTTTAATTGGATGGTAAATTCACCTTCCATATATTTTTGAATAAGTTTAGTGTACTTTCTTTTTTGTCGTTTTGATTTAATTTTGGATAATCTTTCATTTAAAATAGTTAAACGCTCAGTTCCTAATTTAGCATAAGGATACGCTTTGAGTACTTTTTTTCGAAACCAAAAATAATAACGTCTATCATAATTTGTTTTAAAATTAAGTTTTTTTAGTAATTGAACCTCATGTAATTTAATTAATAAAGTATCGCCTTTAAAAATGATGTATTTTTGATTTAAAGGAATGGAGTCCGTTTTTGGTTCTTCTTGTGAAAAAACAACATTTGTTACTAAAACCACTAAAAAGGGTAGTATGTATTTACTTTTAAAAATCAATTTATTGTACCTATATATATAAGGTAGCAAAGTTACATATATTTTAATTTTATAAATAACTATTTTATAGTTTAAAAAATGATTACTTCGTTGTGTAAAACTGGTTATATATTGCATAATTGCTATAAAAAAGGGAAAGCGTGGTTTCTTTAAGGAAAAGATTGCTTCACTGCATTCGCAATGACGAGTTGATTTTGTCATTGCGAGGTTTTGGAAAAACCGTAGCAATCTTTGTTATTTTGAGTTGAATTCATGAGATAGCCACGTTGCTATTGCTCCTCGCTATGACGGATTGTATCAAGTGAAAGATTACTTTAATTATATACTTTGACAAGCTCAGTATAACAAACTTTTAATTAGACTAAATGGAAAATAATAACCTAACCCATTTTAAAAATGGGTTAGGTTAGACATTGCATAATTGCTATAAAAAAGGGAAAGCGTGGTTTCTATGCAAAAATTGCCACAGTTGTGCCTCCTTTGCTAGGATGAGTTAGATTCTAAGGAAAAAATTGCTTCACTACGTTTGCAATGACGAATTAATTCTGTCATTACAAGGTTTTGAAAAAACCGTGGCAATCTGTTCAATTAAATCTATTTACAATGAGATAACCATGCCTCAGAAAAATGAGGCTAGTTATGACGTTTTTGTGAATACAACGTGGCAATCTCTATTGTTTTGAGTTGAATTCATGAGATAGCCACGTTGCTATCGCTCCTCGCTATGACGGATTGTATCAAGTGAAAAATTACTTCATCACTAAGCTCAATATGACAAATGTTTAACCGTGTTAGTGATAGTAGTGGCATCCTTTTTTTTGATTTCACAAAAAAAAGATATAACGGATAGCACGACCTACAAGGGAACACCCAAATAAATATTTTTGTAATGTATAAAACATCCGTATTTTTGGTGCAAATTAAATATACCATGAACAAATCAAAATCGATACTTAACAAAAAATCAATTTCTTTTTTAGAGAAATACCTAAATAATGCTGCTCCTACTGGCTATGAACAAGAAGGTCAAAAAATTTGGATGAATTACCTTAAGCCTTATGTTGATACTTTTATAACGGATAGTTACGGCACTGCGGTTGGGGTTATAAATCCGGATGCTAAGTTTAAAGTAGTTATTGAAGGTCACGCAGATGAAATTTCGTGGTATGTGAATTATATTACGCCTGAAGGAATTATTTACGTGATTAGAAATGGTGGTAGCGACCACTTAATTGCTCCATCAAAAATCGTAAATATTCATACTAAAAAAGGCATTGTTAAAGGTGTTTTTGGATGGCCAGCAATTCATACAAGATTAAAAGGAAAGGAAGAAACTCCTAAATTAGAAAATATTTTTATTGATTGTGGTTGTAAAACTAAAGAAGAAGTTGAAAAATTAGGAGTTCATGTGGGTTGTGTAATTACGTATCCTGATGAATTTTTTATTTTGAATAAAACTAATTTTGTTTGTAGAGCTTTAGATAATAGAATGGGTGGATTTATGATTGCTGAAGTTGCTCGTTTATTAAAAGAAAATAAGGTAAAATTACCTTTTGGCTTATATATTACCAACTCGGTACAAGAAGAAATTGGATTGCGTGGTGCCGAAATGATTACCCAAACCATTAAACCAAATATTGCAATTGTTACTGATGTTTGCCACGATACTAGCACACCAATGATTGATAAAAAGAAAGAAGGTGAAACAAAAAGTGGCGATGGACCTGTAATTAGTTATGCACCTGCGGTACAAAATAAATTAAGAGAATTAATAGTTAAAACGGCGGAAACTAAAAAAATACCTTTCCAACGTTTAGCATCATCTAGAGCTACCGGAACAGACACGGATGCTTTTGCTTATAGCAATGGCGGTGTACCTTCTGCATTAATTTCATTGGCATTGCGTTATATGCATACCACGGTTGAAATGGTTCATAAAGATGATGTTGAAAATGTGATTAAACTTATTTATGAATCCTTATTAAAAATTAAAGGAAACGAAACTTTTAGCTATTTTGATTAATGAAAATAGTAAAATCCCTTTTAGGTATAACTAGGCTTTTATTATTTGCCTTAATGACTTCCACCATTTTTGGCTGGTTGTTATTTACTAATTTGTTTATTAAATTTGATGATAAAAAATTAAAAAGAGGCATACTTTACAGACGATTTATTATTAGAAATTTACTAGTTATATTAGGAAGTAGCATAATTACCTATGGTAAAGTCCCCACTGAATCGGGTTTAATAATTTCAAATCATAGAAGTTATTTTGATCCTATTGTAATATTACAAAATATTTTAGCCTATCCTATTGCTAAAATTGAAGTTGCTTCATGGCCTTTAATTGGAGCTGTTTGTAAAACTACTGGAGTTGTTTTTGTAAATCGAGAAGAAAAAATAAGTAGACAAAACACATTGAAGAAAACACAAGCTATTTTAAAAAATGGATTTTCAATTTTAAACACTCCTGAAGGAACCACACATATTGAGCCAACTACCATTGCTTTTAAACCTGGTGCTTTTAAACTAGCAGCACAACTTAAAGTACCTGTTATACCCATTGCCATTGATTATAAATATTTAAGCGATGCTTGGATTGGCGATGATACTTTTTTACCTCATTTTATTCGTTGCTTTGGCAAATGGAGAACGGAAGTTAAAATAAGCTACTTAGCTCCTATTTACGGAGATAATCCTGAAGAATTAATTAAAAAATCTAAAGAAGTTATTGATAAGGAATTAATTAGGTTTAGAAAAGATTGGAATAAAATTAGCTAAAAACATTATAACCTCATTAATGTAAAAATTTTAATGAGGTTTTTTTATACCTTATAATTTAAATTCCATAAATCCTCATCAGCAAATATCTCAACATTTTTTTGTAAATTTATTAATTAGAACTTATTAACAATTCTTTATGAAAAATACAATTGCCGAACGCATTTATGATTTTTTAAAAAATTTTCCTCCTTTTGATATTTTAGAAAAAGATCAACTACTATTAATTTCATCAAACATAAAGGTTACCTATTTTGAAAAAGAAAAATTTATTTTTGAACAAGACCAAAATCCACATGAAAACTTTTACGTAGTTAAAGATGGTGCTATTGGTTTATATAGAGCTATGGATAACGAGCAAATATTAGTAGATATTTGTGATGAAGGAGATATTTTTGGATTAAGAGCCTTAATACAAGGAGATAATTATTTATTAAATGCTAAAGCAAACGAAGAATCTATTTTATACGCAATTCCTATTCAATTACTAAAAGAAATTATTAAAACAAATGACAAAGCAAACAAATTTTTAATCGCTAGTTTTTCTACAAATATTAGATCTCCATATGCAAAAAACAATAATGGACATCTTTTTGCGAATGAAGAAATGTTACAATTAAATCAATCAGATTTAGCAGATATTCAAACTATAAAATACAGCAAACATCCTATAACCTGCTCAAAAAATACTAGTGTTAAAAATGCTGCAGATATTATGTGTGATAAAAGAGTAGGTTCAATATTAATAGTTGAAAACAAAAATCCAATTGGAATTATTACGGATAAAGATTTACGATTAAAAATTGCAACAGGACTATTTTCAATTCAAAACAAAGTGGCTGATGTTATGTCTTCTCCAGTTATAACTTCTCATGAAAAAATAACCACAACCGAAGCTCAAATTGCCATGCTAAGGCATAAAATAACCCATTTATGTATTACCAAAGATGGCACTCCAAATACAGAATTAATTGGAGTTTTATCTGAGCATGACATCGTTGTTTTACATGGCAACAATCCTTCCGTTTTAATAAAAGAATTAAAACGAGCAAAAAATATAAATACACTTCGATATATTAAAAATAAATCTTACGAGTTACTAAAAGGATATATAGAGCAAAAAGTTCCTTTAATTTTTATATTAAACGTTATTTCAGAAATTAATGATGCCTTAACTGTTAAAGCTATCGCATTTTCTTTAACCGAAATGAAATCAGATCCACCTGTAAAATTTAGCTGGCTAGCTTTAGGTAGCCAAGGCAGACACGAACAATTATTAATTACAGACCAAGATAATGCACTAGTTTTTGAAAATGTAAATGAGGAAGATTACTCTAAAACAAAAGCTTATTTTTTAAAACTCGCAAAAAAAATAAATGATAAACTTCACTTTATTGGATATGAATATTGTCCTGCCGATATGATGGCTAAAAATCCAAAATGGTGTTTATCCTTAGATGAATGGGAAAATCAATTTAATACTTGGATTACAAAACCTACAGAAAAAGCAGTAATGATGTGTACTATATTTTTTGATTATACCCTTGTTTATGGCGATACAAATTTAGTGCAAAAAATATCTGAAAGCATATTTAAATCTATCACTAATTATGAAATATTTCTAAATTTTTTAGGAAGAAATGCCATGGAAAATCCACCGCCACTCGGTTTTTTTAGACAATTTTTGGTTGAACAAAATGGGGAGAATAAAGATCAGTTCGATTTAAAAAGTAGAGCATTAATGCCATTAATTGATGCTGCTAGGCTACTTACTTTATCTCATCATATAAAAGATGTAAATAACACTATTGCAAGGTTTCAAAAACTAATAGAAGTTGAGCCACAAAACAAAAATGTATATTTATCATGTATTGATTCCTTTAAAATATTACTTCGTTATAGAACAACACAAGGAATTAAACATAACGATAATGGTAGATATTTAGACTTAAATAATTTAAATAAATCTGAAAAATTAAAATTAAAAGGTTGTTTTTCAACTATAAAAAACATACAAGAGTTAGTGAAAATTCGTTATAACTTAGCCCAAATGATGTAATGATTTCACTATTTAAACATAATAATTATCCAAACTTTTGGAAAGAATATCTAACCCAATTCAAACAAAAACAATCAAAAAACATTGAAAATACACGGTTTGTTATTTTTGATACAGAAACCACAGGGTTAAATACTAAAATCAATAGGATTTTATCTATTGGTGCTGTTTCTGTTTTTGATAATACTATTGATATTTCAAAAACATTTGAAATTTATGTAAAACAAAACAATTTTAGTGCTGAAACAGTAAAAATTCATGGTATTTTAAAAGAAGGAAAATTAAATAAAATAGAGGAATCAAACGCTATTGAGAAATTTATAACCTTTATTGGAAATGCAGTATTAGTTGCCCATCATGCAGCTTTTGATATTGAAATGATAAATATGGCTTTAAAACGAATGAATATTCCTAAATTAAAAAATAAATTTATTGATACTGGAATATTATATAAAAAACTAGAAGGCAAAAAAGACAAACATTTTAATTTAGATGTATTATCCGATGAATTTAAAATACCAAAACACGACAGACATACCGCCTCTGGCGATGCTTTTATAACGGCACTATTATTTTTAAAGATTATATCAAAATTAAAACAACAACGTAATTTACATTATTCTGATTTGTTTAGAGCTTCAAATCGAAAAGGGTTGCTATAAAAAGAAGCTGTCAAAAAAGTCTTGACTCGTCATTCTGAATTTATTTCAGAATCTCATCATATGAATAATCAATTTGAGTTAGTCATTTAGTTACCGTATATTTATCTCTTTAAACAAAGAGATATGGAACAATTTAAAGGGCAAGATATACTAAACTTTATAAAAGAACTACCAAATGATGATGTTTGTAAAGCCTATTT
>NZ_JAKIUR010000088.1 GCF_021647475.1 Lutibacter sp. | reverse complement strand
GACCAAAGGAGCGTTATTCTATTTCAATAATGCCACATTTTAAAATCAAATTTAAACTCGTATATTTGAGTAATGTTTAACTAAAAAGAATAAACGCTTTGTTGCGTTAGAACCTTGAATCCAAGCTACCGTTTATAATTTTCGCAATGACGTTAAATCTTATGTTGAACTCAAGTTAGAAGGTTAAACGTGTGCTATTTGAATTTCTTCAAGTATGGATTCGTTGTTAAAACGCAATAATAATTGTGCAACCGCAATTACATCTTTTTCACAATACATAGCAATCCGTTTTATATTTTTCTCTTTATAATAAACTTCGGCAACTTCGCTTCCATTAATATCATCTTTTGGTGATGGAATATCTAAAATTAAGGTCAATAATTTTAAGGAAGTGTAATGTTTATAATCACCAAATTTCCATAATTCCATAGTATCTAAATGAGCAATTTCCCAAGGTTTTTTACCAAATAAATTTAATTTTTCAGGAAGTTTTATTTGGTTAATTATCATTCGCCGAGCTATGTACGGAAAATCAAATTCTTTGCCATTATGTGCACATAATAAATGCTGTGGTTTATGATAATGATGATCTAATAAATTTTTAAAATCCTCTAAAATTTTTACCTCATCACCATAAAAAGAAGTTACTCTAAAAATCCTGTTTTCTGAATTAAAATTAACAAAATAACCCACAGATATGCATACTATTTTACCAAATTCAGCCCAAATACCTGCACGTTCATAAAATTCGGTTGGTGTTATTTCTTCTTTTCGTTGGTATTGTGTTTTTAAGGCAAATAATTCCTGCTTGGTTTCTGATAAATCTTCAAAATTTTCTAGTTCTGGAACGGTTTCAATATCTAAAAACAAGATGTTTTCAAAATTAATTTTAGCACTCATAGTTTTTTATGCTAAATATAATAAAAAATAAGCTATCTAAAAAGTGAAAATTACGTCAACCTAAACTTGATTCAGGTTCTCATAATCATTAGTAATCAACAATGTGAGATTCTGAATTTAATTCAGAATGATAGTTTAACTTCGTTTTCATCTACTTCCAACATAATTTTTCTCCCTAAAATTAATGTTCTGTTATCAGCAATATGTCCTGCAGGAAAATCAAAAACAACAGGGAAATCATATTCAGAAATAATGTCTAAAATAATTTCTTTAGCAGTTTTACCAAAAGGAATTTTATTATCATGCATATCGGTCATTGAACCAACAATCAATCCTTTTAAATTTTCAAAATATCCATTTCGTTTTAGGTTTATCATCATTCTATCTATGTGATATAAATATTCATCTAAATCTTCAATAAAAAGAATTTTATTAGCGGTATTTAATGAAGATTTACTTCCAAGTAAACTATAAATAACAGATAAATTTCCTCCAATAAGTTCTCCAGAAGCTTTTCCAATTTTATTTTTTTTAGAAGAAGTAATATTATAAATTAATTTTTTTCCAAACAAACTGTTTTTTAAAGTTGTGATAGCTTCATTACTATTTTTAGGAATATTAATAGGCATCGTTGCGTGTAAGGTTTCTAAACCTAAATTATTTAGGTGATTGTGCAAAACTGTTGCATCAGAATAACCAATAATCCATTTAGGATTTTTTTTAAATTTAGTAAAATCTAAAGCATCAATAATCCGTACAGTTCCATAACCACCACGAGCACACCAAATCGCTTTAATTTCAGGGTTGTCCAACATTTTTTGAAAATCGTTGGTTCGTTTTTCATCACTTCCAGCAAGTTGATTTTCTTCTAAACCAATGGTTTTGCCAACCACTACTTTCAATCCCCAACTTTCTAATAATTTTATAGCAGATTTAATTTCTTGTAAACTAATTTTTCGAGCTGTGGAAACAATAGCAACAGTATCGTTTTTTTGTAAATAATTGGGTTGAATCATTTTTAAAATTAATAAATGCTATTGCAAATTACGAAAACCGAATTAACTATTCACTTTTCTAATAAACAATCCTTATTTTTGTGCTTTCTTAAATAAATTTTGATGAGCAATTCAAAAAGATATACGATAACAGCGGCTTTACCTTATACAAACGGGCCGGTTCACATTGGGCATTTAGCGGGAGTTTATGTGCCAGCAGATATTTATGCACGTTATTTACGAATGACAGGAAATGATGTGTTGTTTGTTTGTGGTTCTGATGAACATGGAGTTCCAATTACCATAAAAGCAAAAAAAGAAGGTGTTACACCTCAAGATATTGTAGATAAATACCATGCTATTATTAAAAATTCGTTCCATGATTTTGGAATTTCTTTTGATAATTATTCTCGAACTACAGCAAAAATACATCATAAAACGGCTTCAGATTTTTTTAAGAAATTATATAATGAAGGAAAGTTTATTGAAGAAACAAGTGAACAATTATACGATGCAGAAGCTAACCAATTTTTAGCAGATAGATTTGTAATTGGAACTTGTCCAAAATGTGGAAATGAGGAAAGTTATGGTGATCAATGTGAAAAATGCGGAACTAGCCACAATGCAACCGATTTAATAAATCCGAAATCTGCAATTACAGGAAATGTGCCAACAATGAAAGTAACCAAACATTGGTATTTACCATTAGATAAATACGAAAAATGGTTACGTGAGTGGATTGTAGAAGGTCATAAAAACGATTGGAAAACTAATGTATTAGGACAAGTAAAATCGTGGTTAGATGATGGTTTAAAACCAAGAGCGGTAACTCGCGATTTAGATTGGGGAATTCCTGTTCCTATTGAAGGTGCTGAAGGAAAAGTGTTGTACGTTTGGTTTGATGCTCCAATAGGTTATATTTCATCTACAAAAGAATGGGCAGCACGCGAAGGAAAAGATTGGGAACCTTATTGGAAAGATAAAAATACCAAATTAATTCACTTTATTGGTAAGGATAATATTGTATTTCATTGTATTATTTTTCCGGCAATGTTAAAGGCAGAAGGAAGTTATATTTTGCCAGAAAATGTTCCTGCAAACGAATTTTTAAATTTAGAAGGAAATAAAATTTCAACTTCAAAAAATTGGGCGGTTTGGTTAAATGAATATTTAGAAGATTTTCCTGATAAGCAAGATGTGTTGCGTTACGCTTTAACGGCAAATGCTCCAGAAACTAAAGATAACGATTTTACTTGGAAAGATTTTCAAGCAAGAAATAATAACGAATTAGTTGCTATTTTTGGTAATTTTATCAATAGAGTGGTAGTTTTAACTAACAAATATTTTGATGGAATTGTACCTGAACCAAATAAATTTACTGACGAGGATGTTAAAACGTTAGCTAAAATGAATGAATTTCCAACCATTATTGGAAATTCAATTGAACGCTATCGATTTAGAGAAGCTTCGCAAGAACTACTAAATTTAGCACGTTTAGGAAATAAATATTTGGCAGATGAAGAACCCTGGAAAGTGATAAAAACTGATCCAGAACGTGTAAAAACTATAATGTATGTAGCACTGCAAATTGCTACTAGTTTGTCTGTTGTTTGCGAGCCGTTTTTACCATTTACTTCAGAAAAATTAAAAGAAATTTTGAATATACGTCATTACGAGCCTGCCTGTTCGGTAGACAGGAAGAGTAAGGACGAAGTAATCTCTTCAAATAAAGAGATTGCCACAACTCAACAAGTTGAGGCTGATAATAACGAAATGAAACGTCATAGCGAGGAGTTTTTTACGACGAAACTATCTGCAAATTCAACAAACAGATTGCCACAGTTTTTATCAAAACTTCGCAATGACAGTTTAAAATGGGACGAAGTAAAATCAAAAACCGAATTAATTGCTCCAAACCATAAAATTGGCAAACCTGTATTATTATTTGCTAAAATTGAAGATGCTGAAATTCAAGCTCAGTTGGATAAATTAGAGGCTACCAAACTTTCTAATGAAGCTGAAAATAAAATTATTGAACCACAAAAAGAAACTATTGAATTTGACGATTTCACCAAATTAGATATGCGAGTAGGAACAATTTTGGAAGCTGTTAAAGTACCAAAAACTAAAAAATTATTACAACTAAAAGTTGATGTTGGAATTGACACACGAACCATAGTTTCTGGAATTGCAGAAAGTTTTAAACCAGAGGATATTATCGGACAAAAAGTAACCGTTGTGGTTAATTTAGCTCCAAGAAAATTAAGAGGAATTGAAAGCCAGGGAATGATTTTAATGACCGACACAACTGATGGAAAACTAGCGTTTATTGAACCAGAAAATGATTTGGTACGTAATGGCGAACAAGTAAGTTAACTAATTTTTATGCGTCATTCTGAACTTGATTCAGAATCTCATCAAAATAAAACAAATCCATTTCACCCTGAATTGTGTTCAAGGTTTTTTGTAAAGTTCAATTCTTAATATATAATTTCATTCTGATAAGGAAGATAATGAATTAAAGAATCTTTAAACTCAATGAAACTTGAGATTCTTCACTATCGTTTAGAATGGAAAAAAAATTGTTTTATAAATTCAAAAAATATGCAATTGTTAAACTTTATAAAATCACAAACAAATCTTCCTTCAAAATCAATTGAAAACACCATTCAATTATTAAATGAAGATTGTACAATTCCATTTATTTCTCGTTATAGAAAAGAACGAACAGGTAATTTAGATGAAGTTCAAATAGGTGATATAGTAAAGTTTAAAGTACAGTTTGAAGAATTTGAAAAACGAAAAGTCACCATTTTAAAAGCGTTAAAAGAACAAGAAGTTTTAACGGATGATTTAAAACAAAAAATTGAGGCTACAACTAACTTAACTGTTTTAGAAGATATTTATCTCCCATATAAGAAAAAACGAAAAACAAAAGCCGAAACTGCTCGTAAAAATGGTTTAGAGCCGTTGGCAAAAATCATAATGAGTCAGCGAGCAACAGATATTAATTCAATAGCTGTAAAATACATAAATAACCAGATTAAAACTGAAGAATTGGCTTTAGAAAGTGCTCGTTATATTATAGCTGAATGGATTAATGAACGGACTGATATTAGAAATAGTATTCGTTATCAATTAGAAAAATTTGCAAACATTTCTACCAAAGTTATAAAAGCAAAAATTGAAGAAGAAAAAGCACAAAAGTATCAAGATTATTTCAATTGGAATGAACCTTTAAACCGTTGTCCTTCACATCGATTATTAGCAATTTTAAGAGCAGAGAAAGAAGGTTTTATTCGTGTTAAAATAGAAATAGATAATGAAAAAGCTTTAGATAAAATTGAACAAAGAATTATTCGCTCAAATAATGACTGCTCTAAACAAATTAAATTAGCAATTCAAGATGCTTACAAACGATTATTATTTCCTGCTCTTTCAAATGAGATTTTAAACAAAGCGAAAGAAAAAGCAGATGATAAAGCAATTGAGGTTTTTGCTAAAAATTTAAAGCAGTTGTTGTTAGGAGCTCCTTTGGGAGAAAAAAATATTTTGGCTATAGACCCAGGTTTTAGAACAGGCTGTAAAATAGTTTGTTTAAATAAACAAGGCGGACTTGAATATAATGAAACTATTTATCCGCATGCACCAAAAAACGACACTATTGGAGCAATGAAAAAAATAAATTCGTTAGTGAATGCGTACAAAATTGAAACTATTGCTATTGGAAACGGAACTGCATCACGCGAAACAGAACATTTTATTCGAAAAATGCGTTTTAATAAAGAGGTGGAGGTTTTTGTGGTAAGTGAAGCCGGTGCAAGTATTTATTCAGCATCAAAAATTGCACGAGACGAATTTCCTAATTATGATGTTACGGTGAGAGGAGCAATTTCCATAGGAAGAAGACTTGCAGATCCATTAGCAGAATTGGTTAAAATTGACGCAAAATCTATTGGAGTTGGACAATATCAACACGATGTTGATCAAACAAAATTAAAAAAATCATTAGATACCGTTGTAGAAAGTTGTGTAAATATAGTAGGTGTAAATATAAATACAGCTAGTGTTTCGCTACTGAGTTATGTTTCAGGAATTGGATTAAAATTAGCAGAAAACCTAGTTAATTTTAGAGATGAAAATGGAACTTTTAAATCTAGAAATGATATTAAAAAAGTTCCAAGATTAGGAGCAAAAGCCTTTGAACAAGCAGCTGGTTTTTTACGAATTAAAAATGCAAAAAATCCATTAGATGATTCAGCTGTACATCCTGAAAGTTATTTGATAGTTAATAAAATGGCTAAGGATGAGAATATAAGCGTGGCGGATTTAATTGGAAACAAAGAAACACTTCAAAAAATTGATTTACAAAAGTATTGTACTGCAACAATTGGACTTCCAACTTTAAAAGATATTGTAAAGGAGCTTGAAAAACCAGGTTTAGATCCACGAGAAACCGCTAAGGTTTTTACTTTCAATCAGAATGTTCGAACTATAAATGATTTACATGAAGGTCAATTATTACCAGGAATTGTAAATAATATTACCAATTTTGGTTGCTTTGTTGATATTGGGATTAAAGAAAGTGGCTTGGTACATGTCTCTAATTTAGCTAATAAATTTGTGAGTGATGTAAATGAAATTGTAAGTTTACATCAGCAAGTAATTGTTAAAGTGTTAGAAATTGATGTTGCCAGAAAAAGGATTCAGTTATCTATGAATTATAATGAGTAACATCTATTTTATTTATAGACCTGAGTTCGACCTAAGGATTTACTTTAAATAACTGAAAATCAAAATGTCATTTCGAAAATTATAACTAGTCAATCCTCAAAAAGCACTATTTCGGGTTGATTTAAGCCACATTTAAAATTGAATTGAACTTTATTCTATAGCGTATTGCTATTTTGAATTTCAAAATTATCCACACAATAGAAGTTTTTAACT
>NZ_JAKIUR010000023.1 GCF_021647475.1 Lutibacter sp. | reverse complement strand
ATAGCCTTGAACCTCCTGAAAAATGAACAAACTAAAAAACTGTCGGTTAAAAGCAAAAGACTCAAAGCGGCTTGGGATGAAGACTATTTATTAAGGATATTGAAAATAAAAGTGTGAGTTTGCCCTGCTCTAAATTTGTGAATTTTTGATCAAATTTATTTTCATCTTCGGATTTTTTAATGTGGCACTCTCTACAATTTGTAGTTAAATGTTTTCCTTGTAATTTAAAATTTGTTTTATTATGATCGAAGTTTACAGAAGCCCAAGAATCATTATTATGGCACGTTTGACAAGCTTGATTTGGATAATATTTTTTATCGATATAATTTTCATGTATATCTTTATGACAATTCACACATTTAGCATCTTTATCTTTAAACGTCCAACGATTTTCTTTTTCGTTTAAATGACATGAAAAACATGGCGTTGCTTCATGAGCACCAACAAGTGGAAATTGTGTTGTTTTATGGTTTTCAATGGTAAATAAACTGTTTTCAAATCCATCTTGTAACGTATGACATTCTTTACAATCTGGAGTTGCGTTATTTTTTGTGAATTCACCTTTGTGGTAGTCTGTATGGCAGTTATTACAAGAATTAAAAGCAATTTTATCTGTAAGTTTACCTTTGTTATGGCATTGTTTACAATTTACATTTTGATGTTTCCCAATTAACGGATAATCAGTTAGTTGATGATCAAAACCAATTCTAGTTTTTTTAGAACGAAAACTATTTTCACTATGACACTTTTTACAGTTGGTTCCAAATTTCCCTTCATGAGAATCTGTATGACATGCAACACAATTGTTTTCTTGGACTAAAGATTTATCTTGAAAAATAGTTAAAGGATTTGTGGTTTTTTTGTGACAACTAAAACAATTAATTCTTTTATGTTTTCCCTTTAATTTAAAGTTGGTTTTGTTGTGATTAAACCGACCTTTTCCTTTAAAAATAGTAAAAGATTCTTCGGTATGACATTGATTGCAAGCTGTTGTAATTTTATTTTTATGTGGATTATTATGGCAAGTGTTACAATTATTAAACGCAACATGGTTAAAATTCTGAAAATCTTTTCCATTTTTTGTTTCAATTTTATGACATTCTTTACAATCTACTTTTGTATGTTTTCCTTTAAGCTTAAAATCGGCTAAATTATGATCAAATTTAGTCGCTGGCGAAAAAGATTTGGTGTTATGGCACGAAGTACAATCATTTGTAGATAATGTATTTTGATGTACATCCTCATGACAGGAAAGACATTTTTCATCAAGGCCTAAAAATGTTTTTGGTTTTTTCTTTAAATCAATGTTTTTTATAAAATCTGATTTATGACATTTTTTGCAATCAATTTCCTCGTGTTTTCCATCTAATTTATAACCTGTTAAATTATGATCAAAATTTTCTTTATCAAAACGAATCATTTCAAATTTCCTTCCGTGATGTTCGTTGTGGCATTGAAAACAGTCTTTACCTTTAACCTCTTTACTTACATGAAAACCTCTTTTTTTTGTGATAAGAGATTGAATATCCTTATGACATTCAAGGCATTTTTTATTGGTAACTTTAGTCCCTAAATCATGACATAAAGTACAATTGCTCAAACCTTCATATTTGGCATGAGCAGTTGTTAAATCACCTGGAGATATTTGACCATAGCTACAAGTAATAGTCAGCATAATAAATGGGAGTATGTATGCTAATTTAATTTTCAAGATACTTTTTTATGTGTTTTCATTATATAACCAAATCGTTTTGTTATTTCAACGCCTGCTTTTTGTAAAAAAGCGGTAGGTAACTCACCTCCAGCAAAAATATATACCAAATCATTCTCTACCTTTTCTATACTATTTGAATCAAATTTTACTTCTACAAAGTCTGTTTTAATAGCGGTTAAATTTGAGTTAAACAAAACAGTAATACTTTTATTTTCAATAGCTTCCTTAATTTTTTCTCTATTTTTTGGTTTTAGCCTTGAAAATTTATCTTTTCTATAAGAAAGTGTTACGGAATTTCTATTTTTTAATAATAGAACAGTTTCAATGGCAGAATCCCCACCTCCAACAACCATTATTTTTTTATTTTTTATTCTTTCTGATTCAATTAACCTGTAAGCTACCTTTGTAGAATTTTCTCCTGGTATGTTTAATTTTCTAGGACTTCCACGTCTGCCAATGGCTAGCAGAACATTATTACAGATATATTCTTTGTTAGTATTGGTTAAAATTTTAAAAGTATTATTTCCTAATAAATTTATACTTTCAACTTTAGTATGTTCGTTAATTTTAAGCTGATGTTCTTTAATTACTTTATTCCATAGCGTAAGTAGTTCATCTTTTGAAGTATTATTAAGTTTTACTTTGCCATACAGCGGTAAATTCATTGGGGAAGTCATTACAATTTTTGTTCGTGGAAAAGTATAAACGGTTCCGCCTAAAGAATCTTGTTCTAAAGTAACAGAGGTTAATCCGTGTTTTTTTGCTTCTAAAGTTGCGGAAATACCTGCAGGACCAGCACCAATAATTCCAACATCAATTACATTAGGTACAGATTTTTTCTTGTTATTAATAATACTTCGGATTGCTTGTTTTCCTTGTTCCACACTATTTTTTATCAATCCCATTCCACCTAATTCTCCTGCAATATAAATGCCCTTAGTATTGGTTTCAAAGTTTTCATTTACATGTGGTAAATCAACACCTCTTTTTTCGGTACCAATTCTTAGTGAAATTGCTTCAACAGGACAGGCATGAAAGCATGCGCCGTGCCCCACACAATTACTGGTGTTAATAACCGTTGCTTTACCATTTACAATTCCTAAAATATCCTTTTCTGGACAATCAGATATACAAGCTGCACTACCAATACATGTATTCAAATCGATATAAGGATGTAAGGAAACAGGCTCAAATAGACCTTCTTCTTTAGCAATAGCTACTTTTTTTTCAGTGGTTTTAGAAATGATTTTCTTTTTGCGTACATAAAAATAAATTACAATAATGCAAAGCAAAAATAAAGTGCCATAAATACTAATTTGTTCTATAATTACTTCTTCCATTAGAAAATCCATTTATAGCCTAAGGTTAATGTTACAATTACATGAATAATTACAATTACAAGCATAATTAATGCAAAAGGTAAGTGTATTACATGCCAATACTTTAAAAGCTTTTGCATGGTTTGCAAACGTGCTATTTTACCTGAAAGTGATTTTTCTTTTTTAACCATTTTTAATATGGTTCTTCTCTCTCTTTTTGGTACTTTATTTTTTATTAATGCTTTTCTAACAGAACTTACTGAATAGGTAGAAGAAGCGGATAATTCATCTGAAGTAATGCTTTTTATCATAGCTATTGTTGCATCTTTTAAACTAAAATTAGTTTTTAAAACCGTTGTTAAATCTATTTTTAAATCTTTGACTTCATTTAAGCTAAGCTCTCTACCTTCAATAGTTCTAGGGATTTGTATATAAATGTATCTGCCAACAATGCCACTTAAAACTACTAAAACCATACTCCAAAATGCGATAGAAACAATTCCTCCAAATTTAAACGTGGTATGAAATAAAATTAAAATAGGACCTAAAATGCATAAAAAAATATGGAATTCTAATAAATATTTTAATCGCAAGTATTTAACCATAAAATTATATCGTTTACGAGCTATATAAATGGTTACTCCAAAAAATATCATTAAAGTGCCAATAACACCTAATCCTTGACCATAAATTCCACTTGATTTAAACCAATTATAATGTGGATGGTAAAATCGTTCTTCAATAGGAGTGTGATAAAAACTATAACCTTGATATGCTAAATAAATAGTCGTACAAATAACTATAATCGTCATTATAGCTATGTATAATGTGTGAAAAATATTTTTCAAATGGGGTAATATTTAGTTAGTAAAATAAAATTTGTTGTTGTAAATCTATTTAATACATCAGATAAACACTTATATAACAGTTTTAATTCAACTTACCCTAAGTGTAATTTTAAAAAAATATGGGTATATTACTTTTATTCCTAAAGGTTAAACTGTAGTTTTGCTTTAAAATAAAACTGATTGTCCGTAATCTTACATAACGTCCGTCACCCTGAACTTGTTTCAGGGTCGTATTCAATAAAACACTGGTTATCAGACGAAAATGAGATGCTGAAACGAGTTCAGCATGACGGTGTTCTTTATTATTACTAATTACGGACATACAAAAAATAAATTTTCATGAAAAAAATAAGCTATATTTTAGTTGGTTTAGCATTAATTTTAACATCTTGTGCCAAACAAAATAACATTGTAAAATTTACTTTTTTACAATTAAATGATGTGTATGAAATAGCTCCATTAGAAGGAGGAAAAGTAGGAGGAATGGCTCGTGTTGAAACTTTACATCAACAATTATTAAAAGAAAACCCAAACACCTATTTATTTTTGGCAGGTGATTTTTTGAATCCTTCCTTGCTAGGAACTTTAAAATATAAAGGAAAAAGAATTATGGGTAAACAAATGATTGATGTTATGAATGCTATGCATTTTGATTTGGTTGCCTTTGGAAATCACGAATTTGATTTATCTGAAAGTCAGTTACAAAATCGTTTAAACGAATCTAATTTTCAATGGATTGCAACTAATTTAATGCATAAAATAGGCGATACCATTGTTCCGTTTGAAGTTACCCATAACAGCATAAAAACGAATATACCAAAAACCGTAACTTTTGACATTAAAAATAAAGAAGGTAAACTTATTAAAATCGGATTTTTTAGTGCTACCATTAATGCAAATCCAAAAGATTATATTGTTTATGAGGATTTTTATAAAACGGCTAAAGCAGCTTATAATTCTTTAAAAAACAATACTAATATCGTTTTTGGATTAACGCATGTTAATAAAGAAAATGATAAAGCTATTTTAAAAATGTTCCCTGACGTACCTTTAATTATGGGAGGTCATGAACACGTAAATATGTCTATTCCAGTAGGTAATTGGAAAGTTACAAAAGCAGATGCAAATGCAAAAACAGTTTATGTGCATAGAATTACATACAATACAAAAACTAAAAAAATAACAATTAATTCTACTTTGGTAACCATTGATGATAAAATAAAACCAAATAAAAAAGTAAAAAAAATAGTAGATAAATGGGATTTATTTTTAGATGAAAAACTAAACAAAATATTAGATAATCCAGGTGCAGTATTGTATCATACCGATGTCCCATTAGATGGTAGAGATACACCCATTAGAAGTGTTCAAACAAATTTAGGAGAACTTATTACAAAATCTATGGCTTATGCTTTTGATAATAAAGTAGATTGTGCCATTGTAAATGGAGGTTCAATACGAATTGATGATGAACTTAATGGAGATATCACAGGTTTTGATATTTTTAGAGTGTTACCTTTTGGTGGCGGAATTTTAAAGGTGAAATTAAAAGGAAGTTTGCTTAAAAAAGTATTGGAATATGGAAAGTTACATGCGGGTAAAGGAGCATATTTGCAACGTTATTTAGCATCATATAATACAAATGATAAAACATGGATAGTAAATCATAAAAAAATAATTGATAATAAAATATATACCGTTGCTTTTAGTGATTATTTATTGAAAGGATATGATATTCCATTTCTAACTCCTGAAAATAAAGGAATTACAAGTATTTATACTCCTAAAAAAACGGAAACAGCAAACGATATTAGAAAAGTAATTATCAGTTATTTAAAACACTTAAAAAATAAATAGGTTTAAAATCAATTAAAACATGTAAATTTGCCTGCAATTAATTTTAAAGTTGATTGCACTATGATTTCCAATTCTTCAAAATTTGTAGGTGAAGGTTTTACCTACGATGACGTTTTACTAATTCCAGCCTTTTCAGAAGTACTTCCAAGAGAGGTAAATATTCAATCTAAATTCAGTAAAAATATAGGTTTAAATGTTCCTATTGTTTCTGCAGCAATGGATACCGTTACAGAATCTGAAATGGCAATTGCTATGGCCCGTAGTGGAGGCATTGGCGTTTTACATAAAAATATGACCATTAAAAATCAGGCAGCTGAAGTTAAAGCTGTAAAGCGTTCTGAATCAGGGATGATTATTGAACCCGTTACTATTACTAAGGATGATACCGTAGGAGACGCCAAAAATTTAATGCACAAATATGGTATTGGTGGTATTCCGGTAGTTGATGCTCAAATTAAATTGATTGGAATTGTTACTAACAGAGATTTACGTTTTGAAAATAATAATAATCGTAAAATTGAAGAAGTTATGACTTCTAAAAATTTAGTAACCGTTTCAGTAGGCACATCTTTAAAACAAGCAGAAATTATTTTACAAGATAATAAAATTGAAAAATTACCTGTAGTTGATAATCATTATAAATTGGTAGGCTTAATTACGTATCGTGATATTATAAAAGTTCGTGAAAACCCAAATGCAAATAAAGATAAATATGGTCGTTTGCGTGTTGCAGCAGCTATTGGCGTTACAGGAGATGCTTTAAAAAGAGCTTCTAAATTGGTAAAAGCAGGTGTTGATGCTTTAATTCTTGATACTGCACACGGACACACAAAAGGAGTGGTTTCCGTTTTAAAAGAAATTAAAAATAAATTCCCTCAAATTGATGTAATTGTAGGAAATATTGCAACTGGTGAAGCTGCAAAATATTTGGTAGAAGCTGGGGCAGATGCTGTAAAAGTAGGAATTGGACCTGGTTCTATTTGTACTACTCGTATAGTTGCAGGAGTTGGTTATCCTCAATTATCAGCCATTATTGAAGTCTCAAACGCTATTAAAGGAACTGGAATTCCTATTATTGCAGATGGTGGAATTAGATATACAGGTGATATACCAAAAGCTATTGCTGCGGGTGCGGATAGTGTTATGTTAGGTTCGTTGTTAGCAGGTACAAAAGAATCACCTGGCGAAACTATTATTTTTGAAGGTAGAAAGTTTAAATCGTATCGTGGAATGGGTTCTGTAGAAGCAATGAAAGAAGGTTCAAAAGATAGATATTTTCAAGATGTAGAAGATGATATTAAAAAATTAGTTCCAGAAGGAATTGTGGGACGAGTACCTTATAAAGGTGAATTGCATGAAACCATGCATCAGTTTGTAGGAGGTTTACGTGCTGGAATGGGTTATTGTGGGGCTAAAGATATTTCAACTCAAAAAGAAGCTAAATTTGTAAAAATTACCAGTGCAGGAATGTTAGAAAGTCATCCTCACGATGTAACTATTACTAAAGAAGCACCAAATTATTCTAGGTAAAATCTATCACTTCATCCCGTCATTACGAGGAGTATTTCACGACGAAGTAATCTGTTACTTTTTCTCGTCATTGCGAAGGAGGTATGACTGTGGCAATCTCATTCTAAGAAACAGATTGCTTCATTCCACTTCGCAATGACGTCATTACGAGGAGTGATAACGACGAAGTAATCTGTTACATTGTAGTTCTAATTTATGAGATTACTTTCTTCTATCTCATTCCACTCGCAATGACGAGAACATCACATTTTACTATCAATATATTCCATAATCTCTTTTTCAATTGATATAGTTTTATGGTAAATATCTGTTGCTTTTTTTATGATATTTTCTGCAAAAATTCTATCTTTTATATCTTTTGCATTTATGCGTACATTAAAATAAGCACCTGTAACGGCAGTTTTTGCACATAAAATGCCAACGCCAGCATCAGATAATGAATTTTGTAAACCATTATAACACATTTCTTTCATCACTTCCATAGAATTATAGGAAGTTTCCATCACTTGAAATGGAATTTCAGTAGCGTATTTTGTGGCTTCTTCTATGGCATTTTTTCTTATTAATTTTTCTTCATCTGTTTTTTTAGGCATTCTAAATCCGTCAATAATTTTGTTAAAAGCATTGGTATCTTCATCTACTAAATACAATAATTTATTTTTATAAGCTTGACCTTTAACTGCCCATTCAGAAAAGTATTCCCATTTGTCATCCCAACCAGCTTTATGAGCCGATAAATTAGCAACCATAGTTCCTAATGAAACACCTAATGTACCAACATAAGCAGCAATTGAACCACCTCCTGGAGCCATAGATTCTCCAGCAGTTTCTTCCGAAAAATTAGAAACGGTTAAATCTACTAACTTCTTAGTATCATCTTTTAATAAGTATTCAATTATTTTTTCATCTGGATTAAAAGGTTTTAAATCGTCTAAACCTAAGGATTTTACAGCAATTTTAATTTTTTCAGCTTCAGAAATACCTAAAGAACGTTGTTGTTTTTTTAGAAAATAATCTCCAGCATCCAACATAGCTTGTAGCGGAATTAATCCTATCAATTCTGATCCTGTTACACGTAAACCTCTTTTATCAGCAGCTTTAACGGTTTCATCAAAAGCTAGATGCATAGAAGTAATATTGATATTGGTTAAATTGTAAGAAATTTGAGCAATTCCATATTCTTCAATAAACCAGCCGATTCCTTTTACGGCTTTTAATTTTCCAGGAATTTTTACAGGATTACCACTTTTATCTACTACTTTTTTTCCTGTTGCTGAATTTCCTTCTCGTTTTATTCTACCAGCTTCTCTAATGTCAAAAGCAATAGCATTTGCTCTTCTGGTAGAAGTGGAGTTCAAATTAACATTGTAGGCAATTAAAAAATCGCGAGCTGAAATGGCAATTGCACCAGTTTTTGCGATGTTGGCAGTAAATTTAGCCGGACCAAAATCTGGTTTCCAATCTGGATTCACTAATTTTTCTTTTAAACCTTCATATTCACCAGCTCTACAACTTGCTAAATTTTTTCGTTTTTCTTCAGTAGCTGCATTTTCATAGAAATATCCAGGAATTCCTAATTCTTTTCCAATACGCTTACCTAATTGGTGTGCATATTTAGCAGTTTCTTCCATAGTAATTCCAGCAATAGGAACTAAAGGGCAAACATCGGTAGCACCAAAACGAGGATGTTCGCCTGTGTGTTTGCTCATATCAATCAATTCCGCAGCCTTTTTAATCAATCTAAAAGCAGCTTCAATTACATTTTTAGGCTCACCTACAAAAGTAATTACGGTTCTGTTTGTTGCTTTTCCAGGATCAACATCTAATAATTTTACACCTTCAACCGTTTCAACTTCGTGAGCAATTTTATTAATTTTATCGATATTTTTTCCTTCACTTATATTAGGAACACATTCAATTAGTTGTTTGTTCATTGGTTTTAAATTTTGTGGTTCAAATTTAAGGCGATATTTTGATATTTAAATCTAAAAGTAAAACCCCACAATTAGCGGGATTTTTTTGTTAATCTTCAGAAGCTCTTTCTAATAACTTATCATTAATAATTTTACTGGTTTTAACACCCAACTTTTTAATACTTTCTACTTTCTTAATTAAATTCCCTTTACCGGTAAGTTTTTTCATAGAAGTATCATAAGTTCCTTGTACCGTTTTTAGCTGATTTCCAACCTTAATTAAATCATCCGTTAGGTTTACAAATTGATCGTATAATCTACCAGCTTGGGTGGCAATTTCAATTGCATTTTGTTGTTGTTTTTCGTTATTCCACATACTGTCAATAGTTTTAAGTGTTGCTAAAAGAGTAGTAGGAGTAACAATTACAATATTTTTTTCAAATGCTTTATTATATAACTGATTATCAGCATTTAAAGCGATAGCAAATGCCGGTTCAATAGGTATAAATAACAACACAAAATCAGGTGATTCCATGGTATAAAGGTCCTCATATTTTTTGGCACTTAATTGCTCTATATGCCTTTTAAGCGAATTTACATGTTCCTTTAAAAAGTGTTGTTTTTCAGATTCATTTTCAGCACTTACATATTGTTCATAAGCAGTTAAAGTAACCTTTGAATCAATAATCATTTTTTTATGATCGGGTAACTGAATAATTACATCAGGTAATACACGTTTTCCTTCGTCATTAGTAAAACTTTGTTGTACAAAATATTCCCGTTCTTTCTCTAAACCAGATTTTTCTAAAACACGTTCTAAAACCAGTTCTCCCCAATTTCCTTGTATTTTACTGTCGCCTTTTAATGCTTTCGTTAAATTAATGGCTTCTTTACTCATTTCTGAATTCGAAGCTTTAAGATTGTTTAATTGCTCTTCAAGAGCGGAGTGCATTCTAATACTATCCTTTTGGGTATTTTCTACTTTCTCTTCAAAAGTTTTAATTCTTTGCTGAAGCGGATCTAAAATAATTTTTAAATTTTCTTTGTTTTGTTCAGTAAACTTAGAAGATTTTTCTTCCAATATTTTTGAAGCTAAAATCTCGAAATCTTTTGCAAATTTATCTTGTAGTTTTTCAACATCTTCTTTGTAACTACCAAGTTTTTCATTTAAATTTTTATTCTCTGAAATTTGTTGATTATATTTTAAATCTAACTGATGTTTTTCTTCATTCAAAAGATTAATATTAGTATTTAAATCTTTGATAATAGTTAAGTTACTATCTTTTTCTTGAAGTAATAATTTATTTTTTAAATTTAATTCAGTTGTTAATTTTTCTAACTTGTTTTTAGTGAAGAGTTTTCCAATAATAAAACCAACAACTAATAATAAGATTGCTATTAAGAAGTATAAAAAAAAGTCATTCATAGTGTTTTATATATTCTATTATAATTGTAAAAGTAATAAATAATAATGATTATAGATTAGGAACTATTCAATCTTTTTAACATTTGAAAAATCATACCTCTTTATTGTTTTTTGAAGTATTTTCCAATGATTTCGTAATTGTCTTTTAATTTCGGGAGCCTCTAAATCATCTGAAGCTCTATAAACATATCTGAGATAATTACCTCTAAATTTTCGTTCGAAAGTTTTAGTTATAGCCTTTCCTTTAATAAACTCAGTCCTTTTAGCAGGTATTTCTCTAGATTTTGCACCTTTATAACTATAGAGCCTATATAATTTTCGCTTAAAAAGTGGAGCATTATCAAGTAAAAACTTTTCTTTGATTGATTCAACTCGTTTATGTTTACGCTTTACAGCTCCTTTCATTTCTCTATAAAATTGTGCTAAATTTTTAGATTTTATTAATGTTTGGTAGCCATAAAATTCAAAGCCTAAATAATTTAATGGGATATTTTCAATTAAGTTGACGCCATCTATTTTGTAAGATTTTAATTTATCATCATCAACTTTAAATAATATTTTCTCAGTTTTTTCTTTTGATATTTTTAAATCAATTTTTTGAATTTCATCAAAAATATAATTTTCTATTATATCAATTTTATTTTCAGGACATAGAACAACTATATCATCGGAATATCGTCTATAGAACACATCATGTTTTAAAGTTAATTCATTAATAATAGCCTCATCAAAAGCTAACATGTATATATTTGCAAGTAAGGCACTTATTGGCAAGCCTTGCGGTATACCTACAAGTTCTTTTTTTTCATTTAATTTTTGATTTTTATGAACTATAATTTTAGAACCCAAAAGCTCTTTAATGTTTTCAAAAAAAGTATGCTTTCCGTTTTTTTTGTGTTTTGCTAACTCTTTTTCGTCAAAATGACCTTTTTTAGTTTTTAAGTCATTTAATCTCACATAGGAAAACCTTGTAGATGCTTTAAAAAGATTAAAGTGATCCTTTGGTAATGTTTTGCATCCTAATATTTTTGCCCAAGCTAATTTTAATTTTTTGTGATTAAGAGTAGGGAAGAAGTTCTCAATATCTAAAACAAGTGCAACACAAGTTTCTCTACGTTCTATTTCATCAAAAACATCTTTTGCAAAATGCACATTATTTTTAAACTTTACTTCATCTTCAGTTTTAACTTTTCGATAAGCAGTTATGGAATCTGAAAGTAGTGGGTTTTGTTTTAAATAATCTTCATATTTTGGCGTAATTATTTGTTGAGTATAATAAGAATATATGTGAGCATCTATATGTGTCGCATATAAAATTTCTCTAATTTTTGAGTTAGAAACTGTTTTTCCGTTTTTGTTTTTCTTCTTGTGAGAATGTATTAATTCTCCATTAAAATCGGATAGTTTAAATCGTCTTTGTTTTATTTCTTTAAAAATTAAAGGAAAAAAAGAATGTTTAGCAATTTTTTTAGGATTAGAAACATAACGTTCAATATGTTTTCTAACAGACATTGGTGTCTTATTAGTAAAGTGTGGGTAACCTCTGTCTTTAAACCAGTCTTTTTGTTTTTTCATAAGCAATAAAAGTAAGAGAAGTTCTCGCGCGTTTTTATAACGAAATATAACTTACATCCTAAAAAGACTGAACCATTAGCCGAATTCTCGACTCACGCTGCAACCGTACGTATATTTGCATATAAATAATACACAAATGATAAATATAATTCTAAATGTAGTCCAAATGTCTCAAATAATCTTGAGCTACTGGGAAATTTCCCAGTGGTTCTTTAAACTCACAGAAGTAATACTTATACTTCTTTTAATAAACACTGATATATCGATATATATTTGTTTATTTAAAGAAAAGTTCAATTTACCTAATCGCCATATTTATTATCCCTTTTTTATTATAAGAAGGTCGGATTAAGTGATTAATTAAAATTAATACAATAGTTCAACAAACGTTATATTTCTTTAAAAAGAACTTCCTTACTTTACTGTAAATATATTATATTTTATATCTTTAAACAAAATTATAATTATGAAAAATATTTATTCAGTTGGAAATCTAGTTACCTTAAAAACCCATCCATTATTATTTGGATTCAGAATAAAAGGAGATGGTAAATTTGTACCTCCAATAATGATGATTAAAGAAGTATTTATTGAGAGTAAGAAAAAAAGAATATATGATGAAGAAACTGGGAGAAAAATTTCCGAAAGAATAAAATATACATGTGTCTATTTTGATGATAATAATAGTCAATTTGTTGAATCTACAATCTATGAGAGTTTTTTAGAGAATTTTGACAAATTAAAAATTGAACGGATATCAGAGGTCGGAGATATAAGTGATGATTCCAAAACAATTGGAGAAGAAATAAAATCATACTTTGATTCTCCTCTAAATTATGAATTTAACAAAGTAGTTAGATTTATAACAAAAAAAATAGAAATTTATAAAAAACGCTCTTTAAAAAAAATTACAGAAAAAAAGGGTAAGATTGAAAAAGACCAAATTAAATCTACAATTCAATATGTAGTTAATTATACTACACCTGATTTTCTGATTTGTGGGTTTAAGAAAAACGAAGATAAAAGCTTATTTTATGAAGATGGCTCAGTAAAAAAACAAGTTTCTGAAAATCTTTTAAAGGTAAAATGGTTTAATCCTACAAATCAAAAATTTAGTGAACAATACTTGCCAATTGAATTTTTTACAGATAAAATGGAGTTTGAATAAATATTAATAATTGATTTTTATCTTTGCAGAAATAACTTCACCCTTAAAATTAAAAAAGGAGTTATTAACATCTATATGAAATTACTTACTCGCTTTGTTCTATACACCATTTTAGGATGGAAAACTGTTGGAGAATTTAAAAAAGATTTAAAAAAATGCGTCATTCTTGGAGCTCCTCATACGCACTGGCTCGATTTTCCATTAGGAATTGCTATTAAATTTGCTGAGGAAGTACCAGCTAATTACATTGGTAAGGCTTCGTTATTTAAACCTCCTTTCGGTTTTATTTTTAAATGGCTAGGAGGAACACCTATTGATAGAAGTAAAAGCAATAACAAAGTTGATGCTATTATAAATATATTTAATAGTCATGAAAATTTTATTTTAGCAATGTCTCCTGAAGGAACTAGAAAAAAGATAACTAAATGGAAAACAGGATTTTACTATATTGCTAAAGGAGCGAAGGTGCCCATTGTTATGATTACTTTTGATTTTAAAAATAAACAAGTTAAAATCTCTGAACCTTATTATCTAACTAATAATATGGAAAAAGATTTTAACTTTATTTATAATTTTTACAGAGGTGTTAAAGGCAAAATTCCTGAAAATTTTAATTTATAATTGATTGTCAAGACCATGAGATGCTGAAACAATTCCGATAGCTATCGGAACAGCATGACGTATAAGTTTAAAACATGGCACAAAACGGATATACGCATTTATAAATATAATTTACATTCGTTACCCTTTATAAAATGGCAATTTAACTACGGTAGCAGCAATCGCTTTATTTCTCACTTGTATATTAATTTTAGAACCTAATTTAGCATAAGCTTTTGGCACGTAACCCATGCCAATCCCTTTTTTAAGAGAAGGACTCATAGTTCCTGAGGTAACTTCACCTATAATATTGCCATTTTTATCAACAATTACATATCCATGACGTGGAATACCTTTATTATCAATTTCAAAAGCGACTAGTTTTTTGGTAACACCATCTTCTTTTTGTTTTTTTAATGCTTCTGCATTCACAAAATCTTTAGTAAATTTTGTAATCCAACTTAAACCAGCTTCAATAGGAGAGGTGGTATCGTTTATATCGTTTCCATACAAACAAAATCCCATTTCTAAACGCAACGTATCACGGGCTGCCAAACCAATTGGTTTAATTCCAAATTTTTCTCCGGCTTTAAAAATTTCAGTCCACATATGGACAGCATCTTTGTTTTTAAAATAAATTTCAAATCCACCAGAACCAGTGTAACCAGTTGCTGAAACGGTAACATTTTCAATTCCTGCAAAAGTTCCAATTTTAAACGTATAATATTCCATCGATTTTAAATCGATATCGGTTAAAGACTGCAAAGTCTCCGCTGCTTTTGGTCCTTGAACTGCTAATAAAGAAGTTTCAGATGATTTATTAGTCATTTTTACACCTAAATCATTATGAATCGAAATCCAATTCCAGTCTTTATCAATATTTGAGGCATTTACCACCAACATATATTTTTCTTCGTTTACACGATACACCAATAAATCATCTACAATTCCGCCATCATTATTTGGCAGACAACTGTATTGAACTTTACCATTAAATAATTTTGAAGCATCATTAGAAGTTACTTTTTGAATTAATGCCAAGGCATTTTTTCCTTCTAAAAAAAATTCACCCATATGCGAAACGTCAAAGACACCAACGGAACTTCTAACCGTTAAATGTTCTGCATTTACACCTTCATATTGAACAGGCATATTATAATCTGCAAATGGCACCATTTTAGCACCTAAAGACTCGTGAATATGTGTTAAAGCTGTATTTTTCATTTTATATAATTTTGTGATGCAAATTTACTAAATATTAAAAGAATTGAATTTGATTTATATCATTTTTTAGGTTTCATAGTTTTATCTTTTTTGCTTGTTTAACTATTCTTAAAATACAGTTTTAGTAAACCTAACAGGTTTTCAAAACCTGTTAGGTTTACTATATGTATTGATTCAATTTCAAAAACCTGTTAGGTTTATTCGTTGCCTATTTAGACTTATATTTAATTAAAATTTGTCTAGTTCTATATTAGTTGTTATTTTTAAAATAAAAAACTATGAAACATCAACCATTTGAAGTAGGGCACTTTTATCATGTTTTTAACCGAGGAAACAACAAGGAAAATATATTTAAAACTGAAGATAATTATATTTACTTTTTAAATTTAGTAAAAAAGTACTTATTACCTATCTGTGATGTTTATAGCTACTGTTTACTTTCTAATCATTTTCATTTTATTATTAGAATTAAAGATTTTAATGAGCTTCCAGAAAATTTTAAAAATGGAAAAACAAAACTACATCAACCTTTTTCAAATTTATTTAATGCTTATACCAAAGCAATTAATAAAAAACATCAACGAACAGGAAGTTTATTTCAAGAGCATCTAAAACGAATTCAGATTAATGATGAAGATTATTTACGTAATTTAATTGTTTATGTAAACACCAATCCAACACATCATTCCATTTCAAATTTTGAAGATTATAAGTATTCATCATACCAAAGTTTAATTTCAAAAAAAGATAGCTTATTAAAAAGAGAAGAAGTACTAAATCTTTTTAATGATGTTGAAAATTTTAAGTATGTGCATAAAGTTAAAAAGTTGAATATTGAAGCTATAAATGAATATCTATTGGAATAATTTTTAAGTTATATGCCGTTCTCTAAACCTAACAGGTTTTGGAAACCTGTTTAGGTTAAACTATAATCCCTCGTTTCAGCATCTCATAGTTTTTATTAATCACCAATTACGGACAATCAATTATTTTTTTGAAAAATTTCTACATCTTCAGCAAAAACTTTTTTAATTGCTCATAATTTGAAATGCTAATGGCTATTTTTTTCTTTTTAATTACTTTTTCAATTTGTTTGGGTAATTTAATAGTTTGGTTTATTACGGGTTCAACTACATCTAAAAATTTTACAGGATGAGCCGTTTCTAAAAATATTCCTTGACTATCATTATTTGAGTTTTCAGATAAGTATTTCTTTAATCCTAAATAGCCCACTGCACCATGTGGATCAGCAACATAATTACTTTTGTCTTTGATTAGTTTTATGGCTTTACGGGTTTCATCATCTGTAAAAGAATAGGAGGAAAGGTGCTTTTTTAATTCATTATCATTATGATTATAAATCTCTAAAATTCTAACAAAATTACTTGGATCACCAACATCCATAGCATTTGAAATGGTTTGTTTTGATGGTTTCGGATTATATTTTCCTGTTTTTAAGTAATTAGGAACTACATCATTTACATTTGTTGAAGCAATAAAATGTTTAATTGGTAACCCTAATTTTTGTGCCATCATTCCTGCACAAATATTCCCGAAATTTCCACTTGGAATTGAAAAAATTAAATCTTTATGCTTATTTTTTAATTGTTTGTATGCAAAAAAGAAATAAAACATTTGAGGTAACCACCTTGCTACATTTATAGAATTTGCAGAAGTTAAGTTTTTATTTGAAATGATATCAGTGTCTAAAAATGCTGTTTTAACCATTGCCTGACAATCATCAAAAGTACCATTAACTTCTAAGGCTGTTATATTTTTGCCTAAAGTTGTTAATTGTTTTTCTTGAACATCACTCACCTTTCCACTTGGATATAAAATTACAACATCAACACCTTTTACGCCTAAAAAACCACTTGCTACTGCTCCGCCTGTATCTCCTGAAGTAGCTACTAAAACTGTAACTTTTTTTCTACTTTTGCTCTTATTAAAATAATCTAAACAGCGTGCCATAAACCTTGCTCCAACATCTTTAAAAGCCATAGTTGGCCCATGAAAAAGTTCTAACGTAGCTATATTTTCTTCAAGAAAAACTACTGGAAAGTCAAAATTTAAGGTTTCTTTTATAATTTTCTTTAATTCTTTTTCTGGAATTTCATCCGAAACAAATTGTTTTATTACTTCAAAAGCGATTTCTTTATTAGAAAAATATTCGATATGATTAAAAAAATCTTTTGCTAAAGATTTTATTTTCTCAGGAAAATACAATCCTTTATCTGGTGCTAATCCTTTTATTACCGCTTCTTTAAAAGAAACTTTAGGTGCTTTTTTATTTAAACTATAAAAGTTCATACTTATTTAATATCTAAAATTTTAATTCCTTGTTTATTCACTTTTGAGATATGAATATCATACTCAATTCCGATTTTGTCATATACAGCTTTCATTGCTTCAGCAACTTTTAAAGCTGTTTTTTCTCCTTTGCTTAATGCGAAAATTGATGGACCAGAACCTGAAATTCCACAACCTAAAGCCCCAGCATCTATACACGTTTTTTTTACGTCATTAAAGCCTGGAATTAATGTTGACCTAACAGGTTCTGCAACATAATCTTGCAAAGATCTTCCAATTAAATTATAGTTATTGGAATATAATCCGCTTATTAATCCACCTACATTTGCCCACTGTTTTGTTGCCTCTTTTAAAGAAATATTTTCTTTTAATAATTTCCGAGCATCAGCAGTTTTAATTTCAATTTGAGGATGAATTATAGTAGCCATTAACTCGTTTGGAGTTGGAATTTTAATAATATCTAACGGATTATAACTTCGTATTAATGTAAAACCACCAAAAAGGGCAGGAGCAACATTATCGGCATGAGCAACACCCGAAGCTAATTTTTCACCTTCCATAGCAAATTGTACTAATTCAGTAGTATTAAAACGACCTTCTAACAATTTATTAATTCCCCAAACCGCACCGGCGGAACTTGCTGCACTACTGCCAATACCACTGCCCGGTTTAATGTTTTTAATAATTTCAATTTCAAATCCAAAATTAGTATCTGTTTTAGCCAATAAAGCAAGTGCAGCAACACCAGCAACATTTTTATGAGTTTCTAAAGGTAAATCCTGACCAATAATTTTGGTTATTTTTATTCCTTTTTGAGAAACTTTACGAATCATCATTTCGTCACCAACAGTATCTAAAGCAAATCCTAATACATCAAATCCGCAGGAAACATTGGCAACGGTTGCCGGAACAAATATTTTTATTTCAGTATTCATTTACTTTACTTTTAAAGGTTTCCAATTCTAATAATATCTGCAAATAAACCAGAAGCGGTAACATCAGCACCAGCACCGGCTCCTTTGATAATTAGTGGTTGTTCAGAATATCTTTCAGTGTAAAAAAGAACAATATTATCCTTTCCGTCCAAATTATAAAAAGGGTGATTAAAATCTACTTCTTTTAAACCAACTGAAGCCTTTCCATTATCAAACTCAGCAACATATTTTAATCTACAATTATTATTAGCTGCTTTTTTTTGCAAGGTATTAAAATGATTAGCTTCACTTTTTAATGTTTCCATAAAATCGATAATAGAATTGGCTTCTAAACTAGTTTTAGGTAAAAAAGATTTGTTTTTGATATCTTCCAATTCTAGTTTTGTACCACTTTCTCTAGCTAAAATTAATATCTTTCGCATTACATCAACACCACTTAAATCAATGCGAGGATCAGGTTCAGTATAACCTTCTATTCCTGCTTGTTTTACGACTTCATAAAAAGATTTATCTTTATTAAAATTATTAAAGATAAAGTTTAAGCTACCTGAGAGAACTGCCTGTATTTTAGTTACTTTATCACCTGAAGCAATTAAATTTTTTAGCGTATCAATAATGGGTAAACCAGCACCAACATTTGTTTCAAATAGAAACGGAGCATTGAATTCTCTTGATAATTTTTTGAGGTTTAGATAACTCTCATAATTGGAAGAACAAGCAATTTTATTACAAGTAACCACTGCAATGCTTTCTTTTAAATAATCTGGATATAAATTTGCTATAATTTCGTTTGCTGTGTTATCAATAAAAATACTATTTCTATAATTAAGTTTTTTTACGTGTTTATGAAATGTATTTAAATTGAGTGATTCTCCATTATTTAAAGAGCTTTTCCAAGTTTCTAAATCAATTCCATCTTCATTAAAAATCATTTTTTTTGAATTGGTTAATCCGATTATTCTAACCTGAATTTTTAAGTTATTCAATAAAAAGCTTTGCTGATTTTTAATTTGTTCTAAAAGTTTTCCACCTACGTTTCCAACTCCAACTACAAATAGATTTAATTGTTTGATTTGATCCTCAAAAAATGTTGAATGTAAGGTGTTTAACGCTTTCTTTATATCTTTTTGAGCTATTACAGCAGAAATATTTTTTTCAGATGCACCTTGAGCGATGGCTCTAATGTTCACATTATTATTTCCTAATGTACTAAACATTTTCCCACTAATTCCTTGGTGATTTTTCATATTATCACCAACTAAAGCTATTATAGCTGTATTACTTTCAACAATTACATTATCAATATTTTGCTGATTTATTTCTAATTGAAATTCTTTATTAATAGCTTTTACAGCCATTTTTTCATCAGATGAATTTATTGCAATACAAATGGAATGCTCAGAGGAAGCTTGTGTTATTAAAGATATATTTATGGCTTTTTTTGCCAGTACACCAAAAAAACGTTGTGCAATACCAGGAATTCCTATTAAACCACTTCCTTCAAGGGTTAATAAACTAATATTTTCAATATGACTAATTCCTTTAATTGGATTTTTATTAACTGATTTTGAAGATATTAAGGTTCCTTTGGCTTTTGATTTAAATGTATTTTTTATTAAGATGGGTATTTCTTTTTCTAGAACTGGTTTTACAGAAGGTGGATATAATACCTTAGCTCCAAAATGCGACATTTCCATCGCTTCTTTATAAGTCATTTCTTTAATAGAAAAAGCCTGTTTTACAATGGTTGGATTGGCAGTAAACATTCCGTTTACATCAGTCCAAATTTCGAGTTTTTCAACATTTAACGCAGCAGCTGCTATTGCCGCAGTATAATCCGAGCCACCTCGCCCTAAAGTAGTAATTTCATTATTTTTATTAGAAGCTACAAACCCAGGTAATACCGTAATATTACTTTTTGAACTTTCAAAATAACCTTTAATATTATTGTTAGTTTTTTCAAAGTTTACAAGTGCATTTCCAAAAGTTGAATTTGTTTTAATAAGTTCCACTGAATTTTTCCAAGATGCTTGTAATTTATTTTCTTTTAAAATAGCTGTTAAAAGTAGGGAAGAAGCCAATTCTCCATTTGCTACAATTTTATCAGCTGTTTTTAATGTCAATTCATTTATTTTATAAACTCCTTCTAAAACTTCGGATAAATTAGAAAAGAGTTCATTTAGCTGTAACAATATTTTAGTTTGATTTTGTTTTTCAATTAAATCATTTACAATTTCAAAGTGTTTCTGTTGTATTTGATTAACTAGATTTAAATAATTTTTATTTTTTTGCTGTGCTAATTGGGCAACTTCTAAAATTAAATCTGTAATTCCGCCTAAGGCTGAAACTACTATTATTTGATTTTCTGCAACATTTTCTTTGATAATACTAACAACCTGCTTAATTGCTGCTGCATTTTTGACTGAAGATCCTCCAAATTTTAAAACTTTCATTGTAGCTTTTTTGAATGTTATTTTAGTTTTTTTGAATATTAGTTGGTGATATTCCTTGTTTCAAATCTTTTGAAAACGAATATATAAACGGATAATATGAATAGAATAATAACCCTAAAGGGTAATAATAGTTGTAGTAATTGCCATAACAAATAAACGCATATTGGAAGTGAATTCTAATGTAGTATGTATTTTTGTTATTTGCATAGGTCAAAAGTAATTGTTTTTTTAAATATTCAAAACTTTTATCTAATAAATATCGAATATTAAATTTTATTAAATCTTAATTATCAATATTATATGTATTTGAATTATTGTTATAGAATATCATAAAATAATTTAGTTATTATTTACTTAAATCTACACTAATTTGATTTCTAATTAAATCGTCAAAATTTTCTTGCTTTCTAATTAAATAATCTTTGCCATTATAAACCATAACTTCTGCTGGTCGATAGCGAGAATTATAATTGGAAGCCATTGTAAAACAATATGCTCCGGCATTATTAAAACATAAAATATCTCCTTCACGTATTTCATTAATTCTTCTGTTAGAACCAAAAGAATCTGTTTCACAAATATAACCAACTACAGAATAATATCGCTCTCTACCATTGGGATTGGAAATGTTATGAATATGGTGATACGAATCATAAAACATTGGGCGAATTAAATGGTTAAATCCTGAATCAATACCTGCAAAAACGGTAGATGTTGTTTGCTTTACTACGTTTACATTAGCTAAAAAGCAACCTGCATCGCTCACTAAAAATTTTCCTGGCTCAAACATTAACGTTAAATTTTTACCATATTCTTTACAAAAATCATTGAAACGAATTGAAAGTTTTTCTCCTAATTCTTCAATATTAGTTGAAATATCACCTTCTTTATAAGGAACTTTAAAGCCACTACCAAAATCAATAAAATCTATATTTTTGAATTCTTTTGCGGTATTAAACAAAATTTCTGTAGCGGCTAAAAATACATCAATATCTAAAATATCAGAACCTGTATGCATATGAATTCCGTTAATATGCATCCCTGTATTTTCTACAACTCGTTTAATATGAGGAACTTGATGTATAGATATTCCAAATTTAGAATCAATATGTCCAACTGAAATATTTCTATTTCCACCAGCCATAATATGTGGATTTATCCTTACACAAACAGGAACTTTAGGATAATGATATCCAAACTGTTCAAGAATAGATAAATTATCAATATTAATTTGTACGCCTAATTCAGCAACTTTTTCAATTTCATGTAATGAAACTCCGTTTGGTGTATAAATAATGTCTTCAGGTTTAAATCCGGCTGCCAAACCCAACTGAACTTCTTGAATAGAAACCGTATCAATACCGGCTTTTAATGAATTAAAATATTTTAAAATGCTAATATTTGAATTAGCTTTAACAGCATAATTTATTTTTAAGTTTTTTACCGTGCTAAATGCTGTACAAATTCTTTGAAACTGAGTTTCAATTTTATTTACATTATATACATATAGCGGACTCCCATATTTTTCAACTAATGCGGTTAATATTTCATTATTCATATAACTATATTTTCAAAGTTTCAAAAATAGAAAAGAATTTAACTTTAAAGAATATTTATAATTATAATAACACTATTTAACAAGTTGTTAAATATTTAAAAAAAAGAATGGTTTTGTATGGTGAAACTTTGAAAAAAGTTAAAGAAATCTACTGATTTATGAGAAAATGAATTACCTAATAAACCTAATAGGTTTTAAAAACATGTCAGGTTATACATATAAATTTATAACTCGTTGTACATTTTAACTTTTTAAACCTACTGTTACGTCAGTTCAAGCCTGCCTGACGGCAAGGCAGGTAATTTTTGATAAAAAATTGTATCGAGAACGGCTGTTTTTAAATAAAAAACCTATTCTCGATACTAATTTTAAGCCTAAAAAGGCTAAAATTCACTCGAATTGACGAAATTTTAACATAATGCACAACGGGTATTTATAGTGAATATTTATTAAGACTTTGAAGTCATAAAAAAAAACTCCCTTTTAAAAAGAAGAGAGTTTAATTTTTAAAGTGAAATTTTTATTTTTTTGCTCTTTCAGCAGTTAATTCAGCAATTTTAACTACAACATCTGTCGCTTTTTGAATTGCTTCAGCAGCTACAAATTCATAACGACCGTGAAAATTATGTCCACCAGCAAAAATATTTGGACAAGGTAATCCTTTGTAAGATAATTGTGAACCATCTGTTCCACCCCTAATAGCACTAATAATAGGAGTAATGTTTAATTGTTTCATTGCTTCTTCAGCAATGTCCACTACAAACATTACAGGTTCAATTTTTTTACGCATATTAAAATATTGATCTGTAATTTCTGCATTTACAAGGTCTTGCCCTAATTTTTTATTTAAATCATCTACCAACTTTTGGAATAAAACTTTTCGTTCTTCAAACAATTTAAAATCGTGATCACGAATAATGTATTGCAAAACTGTTTGTTCAACTTCACCTTTCATACTATATAAATGATAAAAACCTTCATAACCTTCTGTTTTTTCAGGAACTTCATTTTTAGGTAATGAATTAATAAAATCACTTGCAATTAACATAGAATTAATCATTTTTCCTTTAGCATAACCAGGATGAACAATTTTACCTGTTATGGTTACTTTTGCACCTGCAGCATTAAAATTTTCATATTCAAGTTCTCCAACTGCACTACCATCCATAGTATATGCCCATTCTGCACCAAATTTTTCAACATCAAACATTTGAGCACCTTTACCAACTTCTTCATCAGGAGTAAAACCAATTCTTATTTTACCATGTTTAATTTCAGGATGATTAATTAAGTATTCCATAGCAGTAACTATTTCAGTAACACCGGCTTTATCATCGGCTCCTAAAAGAGTTGTGCCATCAGTAGTAATTAAAGTTTGACCTTTATATAACAGTAAATCTTCAAAATAACTTGGAGATAAAATAATGTTTTCTTCTTTGCTTAAAACAATATCTTTTCCATCATAATTTTGATGAAATTGAGGTTTTACATTTTCAGCAGTAAAATCTGGACTAGTATCAATGTGGGCAATAAATCCAATGGTTGGAACCTCATAATCAACATTAGATGGAACAGTTGCCATAATGTAGCAATTATCATCTAAGGTAACATCGTCTAAACCAATTTCTTTCAATTCATCTACCAAAATATGAGCTAAATTCCATTGTTTTTCTGAACTTGGAAAAGCAGGATTTTCTGGATCGGACTGAGTATCCACAGTCACATATTTTACAAAGCGATCTATAATTTGTTGCATATCTTTAATTTTTCATCAAAAATAAGCATATACACAAGTTTATGCAATGTTATTATCATAAATTATTGCAAAAATTGAATGGTTTTTAAAATAGAAATAGCTTGGCAAATTCGGTTATTTACAGATTTATCTCCATAAATATCAACAGTTGTATTAATATAGGATTTGTCAGCATTTTTAATAGTAATATTAAGTTGATGAAAGGGAAATCCTTTTTTTGTTCCGCTTAGGATGTACCAATATGAAGGTTTATTAATAAATTTTTCTTTTTCAGAAGTAATTATTTTAAGCTTTTCTAGTGAAAAAAGAGAATCTGATTTAGTTACAAATTCTTTATTTAATTTTAAATTTCCTTTAAAAAAAGAGACTCCAATAATAAAAGTTTTTGTTAATTCTTTTAGTGTGTCGGCTATATAAATTTCTGAAGAAATATTATCATAGTAAAGATTTGTTTTCCAAGATGTTGGAATACTTATCATAAAGTTATTATTAAAATCTTTTATTTGGTTTAATTTATAAGAAATAGTAGAAGTACAGTTGATTTTTTGTTCTAATTTAGAAGCCTTATTACAACTTATTGTAACAATTATTAATAAAAAATACAATAGCTGTTTCATAATTAATAGTTAATTTCCATTTTAGCAATAACACCATCGCCAGCTAACCAAGCCAAGTTTTTAGAAACAAATTTAATAGCATAAAATCCATTATTGCTAAGTTTTATCCAATTTTCACCTGTATTTGCCGAATAAAAAATTCCGTTTGTTGATACAGCAACTACTTTTTTCCCATTTGAATTAGGTACATATTGAATGCAACTTACATAATTAGGAAAACTATTTTTAGCGATAGGTTTCCAGGTTTTTCCACCATCATTAGTAATTGCCTTATTTATAGATGTTTCAGATTTATTAGTATAATCGCCTCCTGCTATAATTCCGTTATTTTCATCAAAAAAATCTACAGTATAAATTCCAGTAGTATTTTTACCTTGAATAATTGGAGTAGTGGTAACCGTCCAATTTTTTCCTTTATCAAAAGAATGAAAAACACGAGCTTTTTTTCCACCTGTAACCATCCAAACGTTGTTATTTACAATTTTTAAATTAGTATTACTCGCTGCAAACGCAGCTTCACCTTGTTCAACTTTTGGCAGTTTAGAACAAGGAATTTTATACCAAGAATTTCCACCATCATTAGTTTTTATAACGGATAAACAATTATCTGTTGGATCGCCCATTGCAATTCCATTTTTATCATCAAAAAATTGCATGGCATCATAAAAAACTTTTTTGTTTTCTTCTTTATAAACCAACTTTATAGTATCATTTTTATATTGATAAAGTAAAGCTGGGTTACCAACACTTAAAATGAAAATTGCTTTTTTTGTTGTGGCAATTGCTCTAAATTCAGGATAAATAGTATCATATTTAATCTGTTTAGTATAAATAGATTTACCAGACAAATCCATAATACCAAAAAAACCATTTGAACCTGCATAAGCTAAAGTAGTATCATTTAAAACCTTTATAGCTCTTATACTTGAATTTTTTATACTAAACTTTGTTATTTTAATTGTTATGTTATCTCTTGATTTATATGTTTCTTTGCATGAAATGATGAAAAATAAGAGTACCAAGCATTGCAGAATTCTTTTCATTTTTACTATTTTTAAAGTACTAAAATATATAAAACAATCATAGCTTTATGAAAAAAGCATTAGTTATTTCAGGAGGAGGTAGTAAAGGAGCCTTTGCTGGAGGTGTTGCACAATTTTTAATGAAAGAAAAAAAGCGAAAATATGATATGTTCTTAGGTTCTTCTACAGGTAGTTTAATGGTTTCGCATTTAGCATTAGGAATGGTTGATGAACTAAAAGATTTATATACAAATGTTAATCAAAGAACCATTTTTAATAGCAATCCTTTTTTAATAAAAAAAATTCATGGAGAAAAGGTTATTAGCATAAATTACCTAAATATGTTATGGAATTTTATAAATGGCAGAAAAACTTTTGGAGAAAGTAAAAATTTACGAAAACTCATAAAAAACAATATTACAGAAGAAATGTACCAACAAATAAGATATAATAACATTGAGTCCGTAGTTACTGTTTCTAATTTATCAGCCAATAAAGTGGAATACAAATCTATTAATGATTGTACGTATAATGATTTTTGTGACTGGATTTGGGCTTCATGTAATTATGCACCATTTATGAGTATATTAGTTAAAAATGGTTGCCAATATGCAGATGGTGGATTTGGAAGTATTGTTCCCATTAAAGAAGCTATTTTACGTGGAGCTAAAGAAATTGATGCTATTATTTTAGAAACCGAAATAACTCAAATTAATAGAATTCAATCAAAAAATCCGTTTTCTGTACTATTTGATATATTTGATTTTATGCTAGAGCATGTAGAACGTCATAATATTACTATTGGAAAATTATCAGCGAATGAAAATGATGTAAAACTTAATTTATATTATACACCAACAGTTTTAACAACAAATTCTTTAGTTTTTGATAAAAAATTAATGACTAAATGGTGGGCACAAGGCTACAAGCATGCAAAACTTAAATACAATGAGTATGCGAATGAATTTAGACCTAATTTACAATAAAAAACTCTTTCTTTTTTAGATTGAAATCTAATTATTAATTTAAAAACTCATTGGTTATATACATTTCTTTATCAAATTTTGATTCAAGCGGCAACACTTTTAATGGCGTTGCACTTTTATATTTTGAAATAGTTTTAGTTGACAAGCCTCTAATATCATCTAACGCAGCTTTTAAAACTACTTCATTTTCATCACCAAAAGGTAAAATAGCATTCCAAAATTCATATTCTTTCACTTCAATATCAGGAGTAAATCCTTGAGTATAATCGCTTTTACCTAATTTATTAAATATTTGAAACACAATAGGTTGCATTGCATTTTTATGATTTGCATTTGCAGAAGATTGGCTAGTATAGTCAGAACCTGGAGAATCGTACAAGGTAATTGAACCCACATTTTTACCATAAGTAGTTGTGCCAATTAGTTTAACAGGTATATAAGGTTTTAAACCATTTATTATCATTTCACTAGCAGAAGCAGTACTATGAGAAGTTAGCACATAAAGTCTATTAATATTTGATAATCTATTTATAGCTTCTTCACCAGTTTTTGCTCCAGTTGCATCATAATCTTTTTGTGTATTTTGAAAATTGTAGGTGCTATTTTCATTGGAGTGCTTATTGTTAAACTTTAAATCAGCAAATTTATCCGTTCCAGCATTTGCATCAATCATACTCGCTAAATAAGAAGAAGTAGCTACAGAGCCACCACCATTAAGTCGTAAATCTAAAATTAATTCATTTACACCAGCAGCTTTTAAATCTGCAAAAGCAGCATTTAATTCATCATTATAAGAAGATCTAAATCCGTTATAAACTAAATAGCCAACTTTTCCACCATTAATATTATCAAAAACTTTAGTTAAATAAACGGGATTATCAGAAACTTCGACAGCTGTAATGGTTTTATCTCCAATAGCAGTTAAGGTTCCCTTATTTTCAGTTACAAAAGATAAAGTAACTGTATCATTTGATAGTTTACTAACCGTATTGTTATAATTAGTTTCATTTAAAACAACACCATCTATAGCATTTATGATATCACCACGTTTTATACCAGCATCAAAAGCAGGTGAATTATTACTTACAAACCTAACATATAAAATTATATCTCCACTGGTATTAATTGGTACGCCCTGTAATCTAAATCCAAAAGATAAAGATATTCCTTGAAATTGTTTTTGTTGTGCTACATAATCTTCAATAAACCAAGAAAATCGATCGGTATTACCAGCATCAAAAAGCAAACTATTAAATAAATCTTCGGGTGTTGAAAATCCATCTAAATAAGCTGTATAATCATTCGTATTATCATCTTTAGTATCTGCTAAAGCAGGAACGTTAGGCTGCCAGTTGTACCAAGAATTCATCGCTTTCCAAACAAAATTATTGATAGAATTATTACTAAATGTAATTTCATTTCTTTTATTACATCCAAAAGTTAATCCAATGAATAGGAATAATGTTATTAGAATATTACTTTTTTTCATTATTGAGGTTTGTAATTATATTTTTAAACTAAGTCGAAATTTATGAAAATAAATTACACTTTTCACAACTTCTGTTACAAAAATGTAACTTGTTCGTCATAATTGTAAAATCAAACTAAAAATTTGTAGTAACCAAACTTAAAAATGAAACAATCGGATTTTCTAAATACCGTAATGCCATTTAAAGATAAAATATTTCGTTTAGCCAAACGGTTATTGGTTTCTACGGAAGAAGCAGAAGATGCAACACAAGAATTATTTTTTAAATTATGGAAAAATAAAGAAAAATTAAATGAATATAAAAGTATTGAAGCATTTGCAATGACAATGACTAAAAATTATTGTTTTGACAGACTTAAATCTAAACAAGCCAGCAATTTAACTTTGGTTCATAGTAATTATACTGAAAAAGGAGCTTCCTTACAAAAAAGAGTAGAATTGAATGATAGTGTTAGTTTGGTTGAAAAGTTGATAGACAAATTACCAGAACAACAAAAATTAATCATTCAATTAAGAGATATAGAACAATATGAATTTGAAGAAATTGCTGAAATGTTACAAATAAAACAAACGGCAATTAGAGTCAGCTTATCAAGAGCAAGAAAAACAATTAGAGAACAATTAATAAAACAACATCAATATGGAATTAGCTAACATAGAAAAGTTGTTGGAAAAATATGAAAATGGTGAAACTACCTTAACAGAAGAAAAAGAGTTGAAAAACTATTTTTTAAGTGATAATGTAGCCCCTCATTTAGTTGAATACAAAGCGTTATTCAATTATTTTTCAACTAGTAAAAATGAGCGTTTTACTAAAACCATCCAATTAAAAAGTCAAAAGCAGAATTGGAAGTGGTTAACCGTTGCCGCATCATTAATTTTACTGGTAAGCGTTTATACTGGTTATCAAAAACACCAGCAAAACAAAGCCGAAAAAGTTTTTAATGAAACAAAAATGGCATTAAATATGCTTTCGGGAAATTTACATAAAGGAACTGTTGCAATTGGAGAATTACAAGAGTTTGAAACAACAAAAAACAAAATTTTTAAACAATTTAAATAAACTAAAAATGAAAAAAATAATTTTAATAGCAGTAATGCTAATAGTTTCCTATACTTCTTTTGCTCAAGAATCTATTTTTGACAAATTTGAAGATATGGATGATGTAACTTCAGTTATTGTCAATAAAGAAGCTTTTCAAATGTTAAGTTCTTTTAAAGGAAATGATCCTGAATCACAAGAATATGTTAAAATGGTTCAAAATTTAAAATCATTAAAAGTATATACTACTGAAAGCAGTGCTATTGCTAATCAAATGAAAAATACAGTTAATAGTTACTTGAAAAAAGCAAAATTAACTGAACTAATGAGAGCAAAAGATAAAGATGGACGTGTAAAAATTTATATTAGAAAAGGAAAAGACAAAAACCATGTAAGCGAATTGCTAATGTTTGTAAGCGATTTAAAAAATAAAGCAGACCAACAAGCGGTAATTTTATCACTTACTGGAGATATTGATTTGAATAAAATATCAAAACTAACAAACTCGTATATTCCTGAAAGTGGAAAACAACTTAAAAAACAATAATATGAAAGTTATTTTTAAAATAAGTAGTTTTTTAGCAATAACTATGTTAGTGCTAACATCTTGTAATACAACACCTTCATTGCAAAAATATATTGTTGAAAGCAAGGAAAATAATGAATTTATTTCTGTTGATATTCCTGTAAGTATTATTCAATTAAAGGATACCGATATTTCTGAAGATGCTAAAAACACTTTGAACACCATCAAAAAAATGAATTTTTTAGCGTTGGAATTAAACGATAAAAATCGTACTTTTTATAATTCAGAAAAAGCTAAAGTCAATAAAATTCTTAAAAATCCAAAGTACAAACAGCTCATCAGATTTAAGCGAAACAAAAGTAATATTAGCATAAGTTACTTGGGTAAAGAAAATGCTATAAATGAAGTTATTATTTTTGGTTCTGATAACGAAAAAGGATTTGCAATTGTCAGAATTTTAGGAGAAAAAATGAATCCTTCTGACATTATTAAATTATCCAAAGAAATTAAAATCGATGGTAATTCTAATCAATTAAAACAATTAGAAGGATTATTTAAAAGTATAAAGTAAACAATCTGAAATCATAATAAAATTAAAGCCATACTCATTTACAGTATGGCTTTTTAACTGCTTATTAACACCAAAATTAATTTAAAATAGTACTTTTGAAATCTCACTTAAACATAAACACCCTAATGAAAAAAATAATACTTGCTATATTTCTAATTTCTTCAACATTTATAGTAGCACAAAAAACAGACTACAGAGCAGAAAGAACCAAAGTAAACGATTTAATTCACACTAAATTAAAGGTAGATTTTAATTTTCAAAAAAGCCAAATGAATGGCGAAGCTTGGGTAACACTTTCACCACATTTTTATCCAGCAAATAAAGTAGTTTTAGATGCAAAAGCTTTTACTATAAAACAAGTTAAAGTAAATGATAAACCTGCTAATTACAACTATTCTGATGATGAAATTACTATTGAACTAGGTAAAACCTATACTAAAGATGAAACGTTTACGGTGTATGTAAATTATATTGCAAATCCTGAAAAAGTTAAACAAAGTGGAAGTGCAGCCATAACTGATGCCAAAGGATTGTATTTTATTGATCCTAAAGGAGAAGATCCTGATAAACCAACTGAAATTTGGACACAAGGTGAAACAGAATCTAATAGCTGTTGGTTTCCAACTATTGACTCCCCAAATCAAAAAAGTACCGAAGAAATTTATATGACAGTTCCTAATAAATATGTAACCTTATCCAACGGAAAATTAGAAAGTCAAACTAAAAATGCAGATGGAACACGAACTGATTATTGGAAAATGGATAAAAAACATGCTCCATATTTATTTTTTATGGGAGTAGGTGATTTCAGTATTGTAAAAGATTCTTGGAATGGAATTCCTGTAAATTATTATGTAGAAAAAGAATATGAGCCTGTGGCCAAAGAAATTTTTGGAAAAACTCCTGAAATGATAACATTTTTCTCCAATATTACTGGCGTTCCTTATCAATGGAATAAATACGACCAAATTGTGGTTAGAGATTATGTAAGTGGCGCTATGGAAAATACTACCGCAGTAGTACACGGCGAAGGTGCTCAACAAAAAAAAGGGCAACTCATAGATAAAAATATTTGGGAAAACACCATTTCACATGAATTATTTCATCATTGGTTTGGAGATTTAGTAACCACCGAAAGCTGGTCAAATTTAACGGTAAACGAATCTTTTGCAACTTATGGCGAATACTTGTGGCTTAAATACAAATATGGCAATGATGAAGCAAATGCTTTAATGGATGAAGATCAGCAAACCTTTTTAAACAACAAAAAAGATTCAGAAGATTTAGTTCGATTTTATTATAAAGATAGAGAAGATATGTTTGATGTTGTTAGCTACCAAAAAGGTGGTGCAATCTTATACATGTTAAATGATTATTTAGGTGATAAAGCTTTTTTTGCTGGACTTAAAGAATATTTAAACGAACATAAATTTGGAACTGCGGAAGCAACGGATTTACGTTTGGCACTAGAAAAAGTAAGTGGTAAAGATTTGAATTGGTTTTTTAATGAATGGTATTATGGTAACGGACATATAAAAATGACTGTTACTTATGATTATAATACCATCAATAAAACCGTAACCGTAAACATAAAACAACAAGATAAAACCTTTATATTTCCTTTAAGTATTGACATTTATGAAGACAATAATAAAATACGACATAACGTTTGGGTTTCCCATGCTGATGAATCGTTTACATTTAGCTTTAATAAACTACCAAAACTTATAAATATTGATGCTAAACACGTGCTGTTAGCAGAAATAAATGTAAATAAAACATTAACAAATTATATCTATCAATTTAACCACGCTACGCATTATTTAGATAGAAAATTAGCCTTAGAAGAAGTTGCAAAAAATCAAACTACCAGTAAAGAAGCTTATAATACTCTTCTAAAAGGTTTAAATGATCCTTTTTATGAATTACGAATTTATGCATTAGAACATATCGATTTATTTCAAAAATATAATAAAAAAGATGCCATTGCTAAAATTGTACAATTGGCTAAATTTGATAAAAAAACACTGGTAAAAGCAGCAGCAATTAATGTATTAGGAAAATTAGTAGATCCTATATATAAACCAATATTTGAAAAAGCCTTAAATAGCGAATCTTTTGCGATGACAAAAAGTGCATTAGTAGCTTTATATCAAATAGATAAACCTGCAGCATTAAATAAGCTCAAAACCTTAAATAAAGAAACAAAAGAGAATTTAGCAGATGCAATTACTACCATTTACATTAATGAAAAAGACACTACTAATTTACCGTTTATTGCTAAACATGTACTTTTAGGAATGTTTAATTCAAGAGACAAACACACGCAAGCCTTATATGGACAAGGATACAAAATGATTATTGAAAGCAATAACACTGAAGCTATTAGTAACTTAACAGACAAGTTTGTAAAAAATGGAAAACGATACAGAAAATTTAAATTTGATAAAATGGCTGTTAATATGATGAATCAAATTGTAACTATTCAAATGCAATCTAAAAATACTAATAAAGATGAAATCATTTTAATTGTACGAAAAGGAATTGCTCAGTTGCTGAAATAATTATCAAACAGAAACCTGTTAAAAAAGGTAACCTAAAATGTAAAATTTTCGTCAACCTGAATTTGTTTCAGGTTCGTTCTCATAATAACTGATAATCAGCAAGAAAAGATTCTAAAATGCTACTTCGACGTAGCTCAGTATGACATCTTCAGAACGTTTTAAAAGGCTTTATTTAATTACATAGAGCCTTTTTTTATGGAATATAGTTTTTAAATGTTCCATCTTTATAAAAGACAACAATCCGTTCTATTGTTGTGTTATCAACTTTCTCAATACTATTTGCTTTCTTAGGTTCAACCTTTTTATTCTCAATATCATCTAAATTAGAAGATAGAGGAGAAGTGGTAAGTGCTTTTTCATCAACCTTAGGAAATTTACCTTTACCATTTAATAACCAATACAATTCTACTTCTGGAAATGCTTTTAGAATTTTTAGCACAAATTCTAAACTTGGTTTATTTCTACCAGAAAGTATATGAGATATACTTGAACGCTGTACTTCAATCTTTTCTGCCAATTGAGCAGCAGAAATTTCATAGTAATTTAACATAAATTTTAATCGTTCTGCAAATTCTTCTACGTTTACCATTGTAACTTGTATATAAGATTACAAATGTATATAAACTAAACTTACATTCAAAACATTAGCTGTTTAAATTTAATATTTTGTGAAAATAACTTAATTTATTTATTTATATAATATATTATAACTAACTTATTTACAATTATTTATATAGTACTTATCAATTTTATTTATACTCACTCATTATTGATGTAAAATCTATTCTTTTAATTGATTACAATTGTATATTTTTAATGAAATTACATTATTTACATTTGTAAACTTTGTTATATTTACATTTGTAATTTACTAAATCATATGACTACATTAAATACCGATAATTTATTAGCTGATTATCCTATTTTTTTTGAAGAGGGCTTAAAAGGAAGAAGAATATTATTTGATAATATTGAGCCATTAATAAAAAATCTATCTGCACCATTTAAAAAAGAAATTCTTGGCTATTCAGAAAATAACATTCCAATTTATAAAATAACCTTAGGAAATGGCAAAACTAAAATTTTGGTTTGGTCTCAAATGCATGGAAATGAAAGTACTGGGACAAAAGCACTGTTTGACTTTTTTAATTATGTAAAAAAACAAAAGAAGAATACTTCAATTTATATTAAAACCATTATAGAAAATTGTACAATTGAATTTATTCCTTTGTTAAATCCGGATGGTGCCATTTTGTTTACACGTGAAAATGCACATAAAATTGATTTAAATAGAGATGCTGTTGAGCAAAAAGCTATTGAAAGTAGAATATTATGTAGAGAATTAGAACGTTTTAATCCTTCTTTTTGTTTCAATTTACACGACCAACGTTCTGTTTTTAATATAAAAGGAACTTCAAACCCAGCAACTATTTCATTTTTGGCTCCATCTGAAGATAAAAATAGGTCTTTAACTAAAGGCAGAAAAGAAACTATGAGTGTAATTGTAGCAATGAATAACTTCTTACAAAAAATTATTCCAAATCATATTGGTAGATATACTGATGAATTTTACCCAACGGCTACGGGAGATAATTTTCAAAAGCTAGGTTATAACACGGTTTTAATTGAATGTGGACATTATAAGAATGATTATGACAGAGATATTACTAGAAAATTTAATTTTTTGGCTTTATTACAAGGATTTTATTATATAGCAACAACAACCAATTATGCTAATTATAAGGATTATTTTAACATTCCAAATAATGATATGCTATTTTTAGATAAGATTTATAAAAACGTTAAAATGCCCAATAATAAGATACAAGATGTTGGAATTCAGTATGTTTTTAAATATCATAACCATAAATTAGAAAAAGAAGAACATGTTGAAAAAATAGGTGACTTAACAAATTATCATACTAGTTCTATAATTAAATCAAAAAATTTGTGTTTTAATCAATTAAAATTGTCAAATTCGTAAATAAATAGTAGATATTTGATTTTTTTTTGATAAATTTGCAGTAAATTATTTAATTATCAATAATAACGTAGTATGAAAAAATATGTATTAGATGAAATAGATCATCAAATATTAGATATTTTAATAGAAAATGCAAGAACACCATTTACCGACATTGCTAAAAAACTAGTAGTTTCTGCTGGTACTATTCATGTTCGTGTAAAAAAAATGGAGGATGAAGGAATTATTAAAGGTTCAACATTATCCCTTGATTATGAAAAAATGGGGTATTCTTTTATTTCACATATTGGAATATATCTAGGAAAAACTTCAAAAACAAAACAAGTAATTAAAGACTTACGGAAAATACCAAATGTAACTATTGCTTATATTACTGCTGGAAAATATAATATTTTCTGTAAGATTAGAGCTAAAAACACGACTCATGCTAAGGAAATCATTTTTGAAATAGATGATATTGATGGTGTTTCAAGAACAGAAACAATGATTTCTTTAGAAGAAAGTATAAACGATAAAACCCGCTTAATGCATTCTATTTTTAGAGAATTATAAAAAATGACCTTATTTAAAAGAAGCCTTAACAAAAATTTGTTAAGGCTTTTTTTTATCCTTATAAATCAATTACATTTGATTTTTTGAACAAAAAATGTTCCAACTACTAACTAAAATTAAATATTAATGGTTTTTAATCGCCAGGGTTATTCCGATGAGGAATTAATAGCATTATACAAACTAATTTTAAAACCTCGTTTGATTGAAGAAAAGATGCTCATTCTTTTACGTCAAGGTAAAATATCAAAATGGTTTTCAGGTATTGGTCAAGAAGCTATCCCAGCTGGAGTTACAAAATGTTTAAATTCTGATGAATTTATATTACCTATGCATCGTAATTTAGGTGTTTTTACTACCAGAAATATTCCTTTACATCGTTTATTTTCTCAATGGCAAGGTAAAAAAGGAGGCTTTACAAAAGGTAGAGATCGTTCTTTTCATTTTGGCACAAAAGAATATAATATTATTGGGATGATTTCCCATTTAGGACCTCAATTAGGCATAGCAAATGGTATTGCATTATCCTATAAATTAAAAAAAGAAGCTAAAGTTACTGCAGTTTTTTGTGGAGATGGAAGTACAAGTGAAGGTGATTTTCATGAAGCATTAAACGTAGCATCTGTATGGAATTTACCTGTATTATTTTGTATTGAAAGTAATGAATATGGTTTATCAACTCCATCAAGCCAGCAATTTAACTGTAAAAACATTGCAGATAAAGGTATTGGCTATGGTATGGAAAGTTATATTATTGATGGAAATAATATTTTGGAAGTCCACAAAAAAGTGAATGAACTTGCTAAAAGTGTTAGAAAAAATCCAAGACCAATATTGCTAGATTTTAAAACTTTCAGAATGAGAGGTCATGAAGAGGCGAGTGGCAATAAATATGTTCCACATGATTTACTTGAAAAATGGGTTTTAAAAGATCCTATTGAAAATTATCAAGCTTTTTTAAGAGCCGAAAATATTTTAACAGAAGAACAAGAAGTAATTTATAAACATGAAATTGTTGAAGAAATTAGTAAAAACTTAAAAATTGCTTTTGCCGAGAAGGAAACTACTTCAACCATTGAAGAAGAATTAAAAGATGTTTATGCACCATCAAATCATGTAAATAAAGATAAACCAAGCAATTCAGTAGATAATATTCGATTTGTAGATGCTATTTCTAAAGGATTGAAACAAAGCATGGAGCGTTTTCCTAATTTAGTTATTATGGGACAAGATATTGCTGAATATGGTGGAGTTTTTAAAATAACAAAAGGTTTTTTAGAACAATTTGGTGCTGAACGTGTTAGAAATACACCAATTTGTGAATCTTCAATTATTGAATCTGCTTACGGATTATCTATTAACGGATTTAAATCGGTAGTAGAATTGCAATTCTCTGATTTTGTAACTTCTGGATTTAATCCAATCATTAATTTATTGGCAAAATCATTTTATCGATGGGCTCAAAATGCAGATGTAGTTTTACGAATGCCTTGCGGAGCAGGAGTTGGATCCGGACCTTTTCATAGCCAAACTAACGAAGCCTGGTTTACCAAAACACCAGGTTTAAAAGTAGTGTATCCTGCATTTCCATTTGATGCAAAAGGATTATTAGCAACTGCCATTGAAGATCCAAATCCTGTACTATTTTTTGAACACAAAGCATTGTATCGGTCTATTTATCAGGATGTTCCAACAAATTATTACACCATTCCATTTGGTAAAGCTATCGTTTTAAATGAAGGAAATGAGGTAAGTATTATAACCTTTGGAGCTGGCGTGCATTGGGCTTTAGATGAAATAAAAAATAATAAAATTAATGCCGATCTCATTGACTTAAGAACGTTACAACCACTTGATACAGAAACCATTTATAATTCCGTTAAAAAAACTGGAAAAGCTTTAATTTTACAAGAAGACACTTTGTTTGGTGGAATTGCTTCAGATATTTCAGCTTTAATAAATGAGCATTGCTTTAAATATTTAGATGCTCCAGTAAAACGAGTGGCAAGTATAGAAACTCCTATTCCTTTTGCTAAAAAATTGGAAGAACAATTTTTACCTAAAAACAAACTTCATAAAGAACTAAATGATTTATTAAATTATTAATCTCAATTTTATAGCTATCTGATATTTATCATTAGATATCATTTCTATCTTTTGTAACTTTAATAATTACATCAAAATTGGTGGTTTCAGTAAAAAATCACAAGTTTTAAAACAGTTAGTTATGAAACCTAAAATAGTATTAATAGATAGCAACGAAAAACAAAAAAATAGTATAAAAGAATTACTTTCTCTAGCAAATTATGAGGTTGAAACTGCCAACGACCAAATTTCTGGTTTAGCCATTATAAACTCCTTTTTTCCAAATTTAATACTTTCTAACATTTATTTACCGGAAATTGAAGATGGTTTAGCACTATTTAAAAATTATAAAAGTCAATCTAAACTTAGAACTATTCCTTTTGTTTTTATAGCAAACACAGCAACAAAAACTCTTATTAGAACCCTTATGGATTTTGGGGCTGATGATGTAATTAGTACTACTCAAAAAAAATATAAAATTCTTAAAATAATAAAATTAAGATTAAATAGAGTAGAAGTATTTTCATTACAAAATAAAAAATCACATTTATATCAAAAACCAGATAAATTATTGATACATAAGGAATTAAATAAGATACTATCTGTAAAAAAGCTATATCATTTTAATCCTAATGAAACCATTTATTGTGCTGGAAATAAAAGCAATCATATTTTTTTAATAAAAAATGGAACCGTAAAAACGTATGAAACTGATAATAATGGTAAAGAATTTATAATAAGTTTTTTTACCTCAGAACAATATTTTGGCTATACTTCATTTATAAAAAACAAACCTCATTGTGAAAATGCGAAAGCTGTAACTTCTACATTTATTTATAAAATTAGTAGAGAAGAAATTCTAACTGCAATTCAAAAAAATAATAAAATTTTATATAATTTTATGGATGTTATTGTGAATGATTTAATAAAATTAAAAAAACAAATTATTCTTCTTGCATATGCTTCCGTTCGGAAAAAAACTGCTGAAACTTTAGGGTACTTTAATCATAATTTTCCTATAAAAAACGGAACAACAATTACAATAAATAGAACTGATTTAGCTGACTCTATTGGTATTGCTAAAGAAACCCTTATAAGAACACTCCACGATTTTAAAAATGAAAAACTAATAAGTTTAACAAAAAAAAGTGTAACAATTCTTGATGAAAAAAAACTAAAAGAAGTACAGTAGTTTAGGCTTTAGTTGATAACAATCAATAAATTTATTGATTTCAATCATTGCATTTTTTAATAATAACAATTAACTTTAGAAGTATTAAATAATGTTCAACTTAAATAATTTAATTATGTCAATTATAAAATTTAACAGACGTTTTCCAATGTTTAATCAATTTTTTCCTGACATGTTGCATCTAGATCCAATTTTTACAGATGAGTTGACTTCAAAAAATAATTGGATACCATCTATAAATGTAATAGAAAACGAAAAGAATTTTGAAATAGAAGTAGCTGCACCAGGATTTGGTAAAAAAGATTTTAATGTGTCAATTGATGAAAATGTATTAATAATTTCAGCGGAAAGCAAAAATGAATTGAAAGAAAATGAGGAAAAATTCACAAGGCATGAATTTTATTATAACTCATTTGAAAGATCATTTACTTTACCAAATAGTATTGACTTAAATAAGGAAATTAGTGCTAAGTATAATAGTGGTGTTCTAAGGATTCATTTGGAAAAACTAGTAGTTTTAAAAAATGAAGAACACAGAAAGATAATTGAAATAGCCTAATTTTTAAATGAAATCCGAGGAGTAATCTAATTTATTTCTCGGTTTTCTAATTTTTACTAAAATAAATAAAATGTTACATACAATTCTTAAACAAAACCATATTATGTTACATACAATTCCTAAGCAAAAAGAACCAATTATTTACAATAGTTTTGAATATTTACATAAAAAAACACAGAAATGGTTGTTAGAAATTGATTTTATAAAAACAGAATTATTTTTTTTAAAAGAGCTAATAGACGAGCATGTTATTGAAATTTGCAATTCAAAAAACTTTAATGATGCAAAAATGTATTTAAATGGAGTAGCACATGAAATTAGTTTAAATGAAAAACTAACAAAATCTATTAAAGCTCATTCCATTAATTTATCCCTTTTAACAGAAGGAATATACTTGACCAAGCAGAAAGAAATTAGAAAAAATCATACACTGTTAAAAATAGAAGTAGAGAACTATAAGGATAATTTAAAATACATGAAACAACAGATTTTTGAACTTATTTTAAAAGTTATGAAAATGAATAAATCAAAAAAATTGCTGAGATAAAAGGCTTATAAGTTCTTTAAAATAGTGCCGTTTTCATATAAAATAACTTAATTTTTATGATATAAATAATATTTGATAGCAATTGAATTAATTATAAAAAGATAATTATTTGGTATCAAGTAAAAATTTATGAAATACGATTAAGATTTAAACGATTTTGGGGTAAATTTAATTTTAATTTTATTAGTAAGATTTACTTAAACTTAAGGTTAAGTTTTTTTATATAAAAACGGTTTTTAATTTCAAAAACGTATTGTAGTGTAGCTATTGGTTTCACCAAGCATAATTAATCTATTTAACATAATATAAATTATAATACAAATGTATTGTTTTGTATTTATAGTGGTTTATCCATTTGATAGTTATAATTGAATATTATGTTAAATATCCCAGAAGCATTCTATTTCATTACGATATTTAGTACTTGGGTTTAGAAAATTTCAAATATGCGATTCTAAAGAGAGTTCTCGTTTATTAATTTGTAGCTATAATTAGCCGTTATGTAAAATAGCCGCTGCCAAACGCTCGATTGTTTGCTTAAAACAAAATTGCTAATGCAATTGTTTTTAAACCACAATTTGCAGCCGCTTGCCAACGCCAAAAAAAGCAATCCTTTTAGTCTCATAATTTTGTTTTGAATATTACTGAATATTCTCGTTTAAAAAGTTTTCAGGATATTCTCGTTATGCTGGCACAACAGTTTAAAATTTTCGAAAATAAAAATTTCTAAACACTTGCTTAAATTTCGTTTCCAAATAAGCTTTTTTTCATTATTCTTATCTTTTTTTCTTGATAAAAAGAAACAAAAATCAAGGCTGCATATAATTTTGGAAACAATTACGGCTCATTCACTATATTTTAGGATGAATTCTATGTGGCGATATTGTAAATCGATTGAAATGATAAATTAAGTTCCTTATAATACTTGCTACAAGGTCCCTAAAATATTACGCTCTTTTCACCTTATTGTTTTACCAAAATGATATGATGCCATTTAAAGATTCTGACTTCAGTTATTATGTTAAATAAAAATTATGTTGTAAAATTTCTTTCTTATTCTATATTGAACGCTGGGTAATTAAACCAAAAAACCATTAAAACATCGTGATACGCTTTTTTAATTCCTCTTTATATTTAGTACTTAGAGGAATATCTATGTTCCCGATTTTCAAAAATCCAGCACCAATTAAATCAACAGCTTCAATATTTACAACATAAGAACGGTGTGCTTGCAGAAATTTTTCTTTAGTTAAATTATGTATAAAATCAGACATTTTACCTCTTACTAAATGCATTTTGTTAGCCAAATGTATTTCTAAATAATTTTTATCTGACTTGATAAATAAGATGTCTTTTATAAATAGTTTCACAAACATATAATCATCACGAATAAAAATACTATCTCTAACAGCAAAGGAAATTCCAGTTTCTGAAGGTTTTGATTCGTTTTTATCAATTGCTGTATTTTGCTTTTCAAAATTATTTAGTGCAACCTCTACTGAAGTGAATACATCTACTTTGGTAAATGGTTTTACTAAATAACCATAAGGACCTGTTTCAATGGCTCTTTGAACAGTGGTTTTGTCTCCAAAGGCTGTTAGAAAAATAAACGGGATATTGTATTTTTCTTGTATTTGTTGTGCAATCCAAATACCATCTTTATCTCCCTTAATATTGATGTCAAGAATGGCTAAATCAGTTTCTCCTTTATCTAAAATAGCTATGGCCTCTTTTGCACTCATCGCATCTCCAGAGACAACACAATTCATTTCTTTAAGAACCAACGTTAATGTTTCAATAGTAATATATTCATCTTCAACAATTAAGACTCTTACTTTATCTTTATTTGCCATAATGTCTTATTTTAATTATTGTCATTTCTAAATTTAATTATAACTGTTGTACCTGTTCCATTTTTAAACTCGCAGCTTCCACCAATTTGACGACTTAACCCTTTTACCAATCGTAAACCTAATGAATTGGTATTATTTATATTAAAATTTGCAGGTAATCCATTTCCATTATCATATATTGTTAGTTGATAATATTCATCTTCTAAAGCTTTAAGCGTAATGGTAATCGTTCCTTCTTTTTTGTTTGAAAACCCGTGTTTGAAAGCATTAACGACTAATTCATTAATAATTAACCCCATAGGAACTGCGGTATTTATATCTAACGAAAAATCTATACTATCTAAAACAATACCAATATTTTTATTAGTATCGTTTACCGTTATTATGATATCGTTGGTTAATTGGATGACATATTTTTTAAAATCAATTTCACCTAAATCTTCACTTTCATAAAGTTGTTGATGGATTAATGCCATAGATTTTATTCTATTTTGCCCTTGTTCCATTATCTCACGTACGTCATCATCATTAATTTTTGAAGATTGTAATTCTAACATTCCAGAAATTAGTTGCAAATTATTTTTAACACGATGATGAATTTCTTTTAATAAGGTTTCTTTTTCAACTAATGTTTTTTCTATAATGTCGTTTTGTTCCTCAATCCGATCGCTTTTTTCTTTAAGTATTCTTGTTTTTTTCCTTTTTTGAATGCCATTCCATAGTAAACCAATAACAATAACGAGCATCAATAGCATACCTATTATTAAAAGTTTTTGTCTGTCTTTTTGAAATTTCCTGCTAGATTCAGCTTCTATTACACGAATTTGTTGATTAGCAATTTGTTTGTTTTTTTGTTCAACTTCATAAACTACCTCTAAAATGGCTGTTCTTTTCGTATTTTCTATTGTATCCTTTGAGTTGTTATATGCAACTAACTTTTTATAATACGAATAGGCTTTTTTTGTATTTCCTAAATACTCATATACTTTTACTTTATTTTGATATGTGTTTTTAATACCAAAAACAGACTTATTTTTTTTCATCAAATAATTAGCACTATCCAATAATGCTAATGCTTTTTTTGGTTGATGCAAACCCAAATAAGATTGACTTAACGAGTTTAAACCAATAACTATACCGTCACCCTCGTTAATTTTAATATTCATATCAATATAATTTCTAATCAATGGTATTGCTTTTTGATATTCTCCTTTATCATTATATGCTTGCCCAATATTACTTTTTACTATATCCAAAAACATACGATCTCTTACAGATGGAAAATTTATTACCTTAAGGTATTTGTTCCAAAAATAAATAGATTGATTAAAATTAGTGATTGCACTATCTGGTTTATGCATTCTTAAATAAACCAATCCAAGATTATTATTAGTACCTGCTTCATAAAATAAATTATTATCCTTTTTGGCTATTTCAATTAGTTGTTGATATTGCTCAATTGCTTCATTATATTTATTTGTTTCTAAATAAATTCTTGCCAAGTCATTAATCCTTATCTTTTTAAATGAATCAAAAAATGAATTTTGAATTTGTGTATTAGAGAGCACATTATCTCGTGTTCTTATTGCTTCCCAAGCCTTTGAATATGAGCCAATTTCTATATAAATACCAAACATAACTAAACCACTATGGATTGAAAATCCATAGGTTCAAAAAAAATGTAAAGAATGAAATTCTTATTCCAAAATAATATTATCATTATCCAAGTTAGATGGATTACGATGATGTTCGAGATATTCTTG
>NZ_JAKIUR010000022.1 GCF_021647475.1 Lutibacter sp. | reverse complement strand
TAAAAGAATGGGGACTAATACGAGTGTTAGTTATCAAAAACTACGAACTGACCTAGTTCACCCCATTCTTTTTCTTTTAACAAATTTAAATGTTTTTATCAGTTTGCTAATCTAAAGGAATTGACGTGTTTTGTTTGCAAATTACGTCAGATTGAGTGAAATTCTGAAAGAATTTTGTATCGAAATCAAGTAATTTGCTTACATCGAACTCAGGTTATAAGATTTATAGTTAGGCAGAGCATAACGTTGTTCTTTATTATTACTAATTACGGATAATCAAAAATAATATCATTAAAAAACAAAAAACCCGCAAAAAGCGGATTTTAAATTTAGGATAGCAGTATTTTAATTATCTAGTAACCTGAGTTCGAGCTAAGGATTTACTTTAAATAACTGAAAATCAAAATGTCATTGCGAAAATTATAAATGTAGTGACATAATTTGAAGTAATCTTTTTATAAAAATGAGATTGCTTCCTCATTTCACTTTGCTTCATTCATCACAATGACGTAGCTTGTTGATTTTCAACCCGATATTTAAGTTTTACATCAAACTTAGGTTAATAATTATGTAAACAAGAACTATAGTTATATTAAAATTTAAATAGCAATAAAAAAACCCGTAAAAAGCGGGTTTTTTTATTACTTAACTATTTTTTAATATTAATTTTGTGTAATTAAAGATTGGTTCATGTTACCTGTTTGGGTAATGGTTCCTGAATGACCATTTCCTGTAGAGGATAAAGTTCCAAAATTATTATTTCCTGTTTGTGAAATTGAGCCAAAATTTGAGTTACCTGTTTGAATACTTGCAGCATAATTATCTGTACCATTTTGATAAAGAGTTAAGTTATTACCATTTCCTATTTGAGATAAACTAGCATAATTGTTATAACCCCATCCAGTAGTATCAAAAACATAACTTGAATCAAAACTACTATCATTTCCTATTTGAGTAGCCGTGATATTATTATTTGATCCTACAGTTTGTGAAGTTCCTAAAAAATTATTGTAACCAGTTTGAGTTCCTGTAGTTTGATTGTTTGAGCCTGATTGGAAAACTACTGCATAATTATTTACACCTGGATAAAGGGTTGTTGTACCTCCTGTTGCACCATTTTGCGTAATGGTTGCAGAATTATTTGAGCCATATTTTTGATTTACAAATGCTTTATCTGAATATCCATTTTGATTTACATCAGCAAAATTTCCTTCATGATCTTGCCATACAGTTGCTTGATTTTTATCGCCCATTTGATCAACAAAAACTTGTTGTGCCTCTCCGGTTTGTTTACTACTTGCTGTATTGTTATTGCCTATTTGATTAAAATCAGCATAAAGATTACGACCGTTTCCTTCTTGAGTTGCCGTATTGTTATTTCCAAATTGATTAATATCAGCTGAGTTACCATGACTAGATCCATGACCTGTAAAAGTTTGGGTAGCCATATTATCATCTCCATTTTGTTCAATAAGAATTCTTTCATTACTATAAATACCACCATAATAACCATTATTTGAACCTGCTAAGGTTTGGGTGGCAGTATTATTTGTACCATCTTGAAATATTCTAGCTGTATTAGTTGTAATACCTGTACCTGTTTGAGTGGCTGTATTGTCATTTCCTGTTTGTTTTACATAAAAATAATCTGTATAACCACCTTGAATGTTTTGTGTAACGGTGTTTCCAATTCCTTCTTGCCAAGCTTCAACATCCTGTCCGCTATTAGAATTAGGAGCATAAGTAGTTTGAGTAGAAGTATTACCTGACCCAATTTGATCAATTATAGCATCATTGTATCCTTTATTTCCATTACCTAATTCATCTTGTAAAATGGTAGCCGTATTACCATCTCCACCGCTTTGATTTACCACTGCATTATTCATATAGGCAGGATTATTTGATGGTGTTCCTGTTTGGTTTTGAGTAACTGTAGCAGTATTTGAACCTGTTTGGTTTACTTCTGACAATTGTAAATCACCTGATTGTGTTGTAGTTGCAGTACTTTGTGCAAACAACATACTTGTAGCAAAAATAAGTGCCACGCTTAAAATAATTTTTTTCATAATAAAAATTTGTTGATTAATGTTAAATAAAATATTTAATAAAACTTACTATAAATTATTAAGGAAAATGAACTGCTATAAACTATATAATTACATATATTTTATAAGAGTTCTAAGAACTTATAAAACGGGGATAAACATTTTTTTGAGGTTTAAACGTGGGGTAATTTTTATTTGGGGAAGACCAAAATTTTAAATTATAGCTGAACGAAAGTAACTATCATTTTAGTATTTTCAAAAGATAATTACTTGTTTTTAAGCAGTTTAGAATAGTTCTACTTAGTAACATTTGTTACATAGTCTAGCGGGTTGGTAGAGTATTATTTATAATTGGATTATTTTGACAAACAAATGGTATAAAACCTTGCTTCTTAATGTTTTAAATTATTATTATTTTTAAATTATTAGTTTAAGTTTTTGGTTAATGTGAAATAAAATTTCTACTAAAAATTTATATTTTCAATTAAAGTTAAACCATTTTATATTAAAAAACCCGCAAAAAGCGGGTGTTAATTTAATAGGTAATAATTGCATTATCTAGTAAATAAAATTTCTCGATATTTTGTTAATGGCCAAAGCTCATCATCAACCATTAATTCAAGTTTATCACAATGGTATCTAATTTCTTCAAAATAAGGTTTTACTTTATTGCAATAAGCGACTGCCTTCTTTTCAATATTTTCAATTTTATTGGCTTTTTTACGTTCGGCTAACATATCATCTATTTTAGCATGCAAGCCTTCAATATGTTCTGAAATTTTAGTAATTAACTTCAATTGTTCATCAGCGTGCTTTTTAAAATCTTTACCAAAAATTTCTTTTAAGCCTTTTACATTTTTAATTAACAAGTTTTGATACCTTATAGCTGTTGGCACAATATGATTACCAGCAATATCGCCTAACGCTCTAGATTCAATTTGAAGACGTAAGGTATATTCTTCAATTTCAATTTCGTAACGAGCTTCAGTTTCAACTTTGCTCATAATTTTCATCTCTTCAAAAAGCTGAATTGTTTTATCCGCAACTTTTACTTTTAAGGCTTCAGGTGTTGTTTTATTATTGCTTAAGCCTCTTTTTTTAGCTTCTTTTTCCCAAGCTTCGCCATAACCATTACCTTCAAATAAAATAGTTTTAGACTTTTTAATATATTCTCTTAATACATTAAAAATGGCTTCATCTTTTTTGAGGTCATTATTTTCAATTAAAGCATCTACTTCTACTTTAAAATCTTTTAACTGTTTAGCTACAATAGTGTTTAAAATAGTCATTGGATTGGCACAATTTGCCGTGGAACCTACCGCTCTAAATTCAAACTTATTTCCTGTAAAAGCAAAAGGAGAAGTTCTGTTTCTATCGGTATTATCTAACAATACATCTGGAATTTTACCAACAACATTTAATTTTAAATCTGTTTTTTCTTCAGGAGATAATTTACCGTTAGTGACACCTTCAAGTTCTTTTAAAACTTTTGTTAATTGTGCTCCAATAAATACAGAAATAATTGCAGGTGGTGCTTCATTAGCTCCTAACCGGTGATCATTACTTGCTGAAGCAATTGAGGCTCTAAGTAATTCTTCATTATCATTTACCGCTTTTATGGTATTTATAAAAAAAGTTAAAAACTGTAAATTACTCATTGGTGTTTTTCCAGGACCTAATAAATTTATGCCAGTATCTGTTGCTAAAGACCAGTTATTATGCTTTCCTGAACCATTAATACCAGCAAATGGCTTTTCGTGAAACAACACTTTAAAATTATGACGAGAAGCAACTTTACCCATAACATCCATAAGTAATGAGTTATGGTCAACCGCTAAATTTGATTCTTCATAAATAGGTGCCAACTCAAACTGATTTGGAGCGACTTCATTATGACGTGTTTTTACAGGAATACCTAATAACATACATTCGGTTTCTAACTCACGCATAAAATTTAAAGCTCTTGTAGGAATAGAACCAAAATAATGATCATCTAATTGCTGTCCTTTTGCAGGAGAATGCCCTACCAAAGTTCTTCCAGTTAAAATAATATCTGGGCGGCTAGCAGCCAATGCTTTATCAATTAAAAAATATTCTTGTTCCCAACCTAAAGAAGAAGTTACTTTTCTAACATTTTTATCGAAATATTTACAAACATTAGTTGCTGCCTTGTCCACCGCATGTAACGCTCTTAATAATGGTGTTTTATAATCCAAAGCTTCGCCAGTATAAGAAATAAAAATAGTAGGAATACATAATGTAGTACCATAAATAAATGCCGGTGAAGTTGGATCCCAAGCGGTATAACCACGAGCTTCAAAAGTATTTCTAATTCCTCCATTAGGAAAACTAGAAGCATCTGGCTCTTGTTGTACTAATTGTCCGCCTTCAAATTTTTCAATTGCCAAACCACCACCAATAGTTTCAAAAAAAGCATCATGCTTTTCAGCTGTTGCACCTGTTAAAGGTTGAAACCAATGTGTATAATGAGTAACGCCTTTCGATAAAGCCCACTCTTTCATTGCAGATGAAACTTGGTTTGCAATTTTGCGATCAATTTTTGTTCCTTTACTAATGGCACTCATAACACCAACATAGGCGTCTTTTGTTAAATATTGGCGCATTGAAGTTTCATTAAATACATTTTCACCAAATAATAAAGATCGTTTGGTGTTTTCATTCACTTCTATTGGCTTTCTATTTAAGGTTTCAGAAAGTGCTTTAAATCGAATTTTAGACATAATAATACTATTAAGTTAACTAATTTTAATAGTACAAATCTAAATTGTTTTTCTAAACAAAAAAATTAAACCCCTATTTTTTTAAGGGTAAAATTTATTTATTTCATAATTAATAAAATTAAACCCCTATTATTGAATATTACTTAACAAAAATAGTTGTAAATATAAATGCTGCATATATGCATAATAAAATTATACCCTTTTTCCAAGATAATTTCATTTTAACAGGAATAAAGGTTAGTGGTAAAATGATAAATGCTATCCCAAGCATCCAATAAATATCATTGGTTAATAATCCTGTATCAACAACTTTTATAGGCGTTATTATGGAAGTAATCCCTAAAACAGCTAAAATATTAAAAATATTTGAGCCTATTAAGTTGCCTAAGGATATGGCTTTTTCTTTCTTTATCACCGCAATAACTGAAGCCGCAAGTTCAGGGATACTAGTGCCAATAGAGACAATGGTAACACCAATAATACGTTCACTTACATGATAAAATTTTGCCATACCTACAGCTCCATTAATTAAAAACTCTGAACCACCCCAAAGTGCTACAGCTCCAATTATAAAATACAAGAAAATTTTAGGAAGTGGCATATGTATGGCTTCCTCATCAATTTCATCTACCACTGCTATTTTTTGAAATTTTAATAAATAGACTAAAAATATTATTAGAAAACTAACTAAAATAATTCCTTCATAGCTTTGTAAAACACCATCATAAGCTATAAAACCATATAATAATATAGATGCGAACATCATAACAGGCCAATCGGTTCTGTAAAAACTCTTTTCAACACTAATAGTTGATAAAATTACTGTAATGCCTAAAACTAATCCTAGGTTAGCAATATTAGAGCCTATTACATTTCCAAAAGCAATATCTGCATGGTTTTCAAGAGCTGCTTTTATACTGACAATTAGTTCAGGAGCAGATGTTGCAAATGAAACCACCGTCATCCCAATTATTATTTTAGGAATGTTTAATCGCAACGAAAATCCGATTGCAGATTTCAATAACCAATGTCCACCAAAAATTAACAACACAAATCCAACAATCACATAAACTAAATTCATCTATTTTTTTTTGACAAATATAAAAGAATAAATTCCAAATTATACTTTAATTATATCATCAAATAAAACGCTTATAAATTTTTAAAAATAACTGAGGCTAAAAATCAAAATGGATAAATTATATCATTTTAACAACAGTATTCCCTTTACTTTATAAAATAGCAACTAAATACCGCATTACAACCTTACAGTTTATCTAATGTTAGGTGTTTTACATTTCTATTTATAACTTTTTTGTAGTAATTTAAGTAAATCAACAAACATAAATTGTTTATTAATTAACAATTTAAACTCAATATCACAAATTCATTTAAAAAAATTTGGAGTTAAAAAGGGAATAGCAATATCTTAAATAAAGAATTTAAAAATTCTTATTTATTAATCACTAAAACCTATTTAAAATGATTACTATTTTCACATTACTTACAACATTAGTTTTAAGTATTATCAGTTATTTTTTTATCTCTTAAAACTTTAAATAAAAATATCCCATATTTTGTGGGATTTTTTTATTTCTGTAATTTTACAAAATGAGAAAAAAATTATTTAAAACAGTTGCTAAATTAAACAAAATGGTATTTCCAAGTTTCTCTAAAATGGGTTTAGAAATGCAGCATGCTAAAAAATGGCAACTAGCAATTATAGGTTGGCGATATTTTGTAACTAAAAATAGTTTGTAAATAATTTTAATATAGTATATTTGCACCCGCAAAAAGGCCTCGTAGCATAACTGAATAGTGCACTTGATTACGGCTCAAGAGGTTGCAGGTTTGAATCCTGCCGAGGTCACAACAAAAAAGCGAACTTTATCAGTTCGCTTTTTTAATTTTTAAGAACAAAATATTTTAAACTCGGTATAAACATTTTCATCCCAATCTGAAGGAACATTATCTAACTGCTCCCTACTAACCTTAATACATTTTAATTTAAGATTATATAGACAATGCATGTGCGTTAAATTAATATTATTACTTAAATCTAGGTTTATCAAGTTATTTCTATTACAGTATAAACAAGTTAAAGATTTATTTCTACTAACATCAATATTTTTAATATCATTATCATTACAAGAAAGGTGAGCTAATAAATTGTTATTTTTCACATTAATATACTTTAGTCTATTACAATCACAATTTAAATACAATAAATTGTAGTTTTCACTAACATTTAAATTTTCTAGGTAATTATTATGACAACACATATGGGTTAAGTTCTTGTTTTTACTTAAATCCAATGAAGTTAAATTATTAAAAGAACATTCTAAAAACTGTAATGCGACAAACCCTTCAATTCCAGTTAAATCTGAAATTTTATTTTTCGAAACTGAAAGTCTAATGATTTTATCAATATTTTTAGTTGGAACATAATTATCTAAAGGAAGTTTATCATAGCCCAAATTAATCAACGCCAGTTCAAAATTATCATCAGGCACATAAGTCCCTTCAACCAGCGATAACCTCTTATGTGCTTCCTTATTTAAATTTCCATCGGGTATATTTTTATTAATATCTAAAAAATTAATACTTGTATCAGATTTAGAAATCAAATCTGTAGTGAGCCTACCTTCTTCTGTTTCTAGTAAATCATCTTTTTTGCAATCCTGCAATAAAAACCCAAAACTAATTAACAGAACAATTAACCAAAAATTATACTTAGTTTTCATGTCGTTTTATTTAATTAATTATTTAGCCTAATCAGTTTTTATAATTTAAGCATTCTAATTATAAATTCAAATGATCTATATCAATCAGAAAATTGATTATTATCAATAATTTCGTTAAAAATTTGTAACTTTCTGCTTTAAAGTACTTATTGTAATATAACTACTTTATTTATTGTTATTTTTTTACTTAATTATTTTATTTTTAACTATGTTTAAAGCAACTGTAAATAAAAGTTTTACAAAAAAAATTGATCTTTCAGACTTAAAAGAACTAGAATTAAACCACATTTCCAACAGCAAATTACAACTTCGCTATCAATCTAAAAACTATGAATTAGAAATAGTAGAAAGCAATTTCAATGCTAAAACTTATCAGATAAAAATTAATGGAAATAACTACAATGTTAATCTAGCTGATGAATTAGCCATTAAAATTGGTAAAATGGGATTTGAGAAAAACAATTCTAAAAAATTGAATAGCATAATAGCTCCAATGCCAGGATTAATTTTAAACATAAACGTTAAAGAAGGTCAGAAAGTTAAAAATGGAGATGTTTTGTTAGTGTTAGAAGCAATGAAAATGGAAAATAGTATCACAGCTCCAAAAGATGGTATTATAAAATTAATTTCAGCAAAAAAAGGAACTACTGTTGAAAAAGGACAACATTTAATAGAACTTTCCTAACTCAATTTACAACACAATGAAAAAAATATTAATAGCAAACCGTGGTGAAATAGCTATAAGAGTTATGAAAACTGCAAAAAAAATGGGAATAAAAACAGTTGCCGTTTATTCTGATGCAGATAAAAATGCTCCACATACCAAATTTGCAGATGAAGCGGTTTATATCGGAGAATCACCTTCTAATAAATCGTATCTTTTAGGAAATAAAATTATTGAAGTCGCAAAAAAATTAAATGCAGATGCCATACATCCCGGATACGGTTTTTTGAGTGAAAATGCTGATTTTGCCAAAGAAGTAGAAAACAATAATCTTATTTTTATTGGACCAAAATCATCCTCAATTGCCATTATGGGAAATAAATTAGCTGCAAAAGATGCCGTTAAAAATTATAATATTCCTATGGTTCCTGGAGAAGACTCAGCTATTAAATCACCAGAGAAAGCCACTGAAATTGCAAAGAAAATTGGATTTCCAATTCTTATTAAAGCAGCTGCAGGTGGTGGTGGAAAAGGAATGCGAGTAGTTTATAAAGAAAGTGAAATTTTAGAACAATTAAAACGTGCCATAAGTGAAGCAACCTCTGCTTTTGGAGATGGTTCAGTTTTTATTGAAAAATATATTGAATCTCCTCGTCATATTGAAATTCAAATTTTAGCAGATAGCTTTGGAAATACAGTTCATTTATTTGAACGAGAATGTAGCGTGCAACGTCGTCATCAAAAAGTTATTGAAGAAGCTCCTTCCTCCATTTTAACTCCAGAATTAAGAAAAAGAATGGGAGAAGATGCCTCTAAAGTAGCAAAATCTTGTAATTATTTGGGTGCAGGAACTGTAGAATTTTTGGTGGATAAAAACTTAAATTACTATTTTTTAGAAATGAATACTCGCTTACAAGTTGAACATCCGGTAACAGAATTTATTACAGGAATTGACTTAGTAGAAGAACAAATTAATATTGCACAAGGAAAAGCTATTTCATTCCATCAAAACGACTTAAAAATAAAAGGTCACGCTATAGAATTACGTGTTTATGCTGAAGATTCTTTTCAAAATTTTATGCCAAGTATGGGTACCTTAACAACATACAAATTACCAGTTGGCAATAATGTTAGAGTAGATAATGGATTTGAAGAAGGGATGGAAATTCCTATTTATTATGATCCAATGCTTTCTAAATTAATTACTTATGGAAAAACCAGAAACGAGGCAATTCAAACGATGCTAACCGCAATTAAAAATTACCAAATTAATGGAATTAAAACAACGTTACCTTTTGGGAAATTTGTTTTTGAGCACAAAGCTTTTATCTCTGGAAATTTTAATACTCATTTCGTTAAAAATTATTTCACTGAAGATATCATTCAAAAAATTATTGAAGAAGAATCTACAATTGCCTCAATAGTTGCCATAAAACTTTTTTTAAAGGAACAAAAAACATTAAAAATTGCCAAAATCAATTAAACGTTAAATCTTACTTATGGAATCAAAATATCAAAAATTAAAACAAAGACAAGACTTAGCAAAATTAGGTGGTGGCAAAAAACGAATTGAAAAACAACACTCCAAAAAAAAATTAACAGCGAGGGAACGCGTTACCTACTTATTAGATGAAGGCTCTTTTGAAGAATACGGAATGTTAGTTACGCACAGAACTACCGATTTTGGAATGGAAAAAGAAGTATATTTTGGAGATGGCGTTATCACTGGATCGGGGACAATAAATGGAAGATTGGTATTTGTATTCGCTCAAGATTTTACCGTGTTTGGAGGTGCTTTATCTGAAACTCACGCTGAAAAAATATGCAAAATTATGGATCATGCGGTTAAAATTGGAGTTCCTTTAATTGGCTTGAATGATTCAGGTGGTGCACGTATTCAAGAAGGAGTTCGTTCCTTAGGTGGTTATGCCGATATTTTTTACAGAAACGTGCAAGCATCAGGAGTAATTCCTCAAATTTCAGCCATTATGGGACCATGTGCTGGCGGTGCAGTTTATTCTCCTGCAATGACTGATTTTACTTTAATGGTAGAAAACACAAGTTATATGTTTGTAACAGGACCAAATGTGGTAAAAACGGTTACAAACGAAGATGTTACCGCTGAAGAATTAGGAGGTGCAACAACACATGCAGTAAAATCTGGCGTTACCCACATTACCTCTGCAAATGATATGGTATGTTTAGAAGATATTAAAACATTATTAAGTTATATTCCTCAAAACAACAAAATTAAATCTTTAAAACTTCCTTATATATTAGAAGATGAATATAGAGAAGAATTAGAACATATTATTCCAGAAAATGCTAATAAGCCATATGATATGCATCAGGTAATTGACGGTATTATAGACAAAGATTCTTTTTTTGAAATTCATAAAAATTTTGCTGAAAATATTATCGTTGGTTTTGCTAGAATTGCTGGCAAAAGTATTGGTATTGTCGCAAATCAACCAATGGTTTTAGCTGGTTGCCTAGATGTGGATAGCTCTAAAAAAGGAGCAAGATTTACTCGTTTTTGTGATTGTTTCAATATTCCTCTGTTAGTTTTAGTTGATGTTCCAGGGTTTTTACCCGGAACGAATCAAGAATGGAATGGCATAATTACCAATGGAGCCAAATTATTATACGCTTTAAGCGAAGCAACCGTCCCAAGAATTACAGTAATTACACGTAAGGCTTATGGCGGAGCTTATGATGTAATGAATTCTAAACACATTGGTGCCGATATGAATTATGCTTGGCCTTCTGCTGAAATTGCTGTTATGGGAGCTAAAGGTGCTGCTGAAATTATATTTAAAAATGAAATAAAAAATTCCAAAAACCCTGAAAAAACCTTAAAAGAAAAAGAATATGAGTATGCCTCCAAGTTTGCAGATCCTTATATGGCTACACAACGCGGATTTATTGATGAAATAATTTATCCAAAAGAAACCAGAAGAAAATTAATTAAGACTTTTCAAATACTTGAAAATAAAGAAGTAACAAAACCAATTAGAAAACACGGAAATATTCCTTTATAATTTAATTGATTTTAACTATTTGGATTCCAATAATTTCTTGAAATTGTTATTAAAGATATTAATTTTATAGTATTCGAATAGTAATCACCATTTTGTAAATCGTTATTATTTACTAGTTCAAAATATAAATTATTTAACCAATTTCGATTTGTTAAATCAACCATTGCACTTACCGTAAAAGGACCAATAAAAGTGGCATCATTTCAGTTGTAGATTTTAGCTCCATCTAATTGATATCTATTCAGGACTTATCTCCAATTATTTTTCACAAATTCTTTAGGTGTTTTTAAATAAAAATAATACTTATTCTACTACAGAGAATAAATTTTATTAAAATAGAAATTATCTATAAATGAACAACCTCGACCCAAGGGTACGAGGTATCAAAACAACTTCAACTGTGAAGTATGTATCTTTTCATAGTTTTGATTATTTCCTTGTCCTTGAACATATTTCTTAATAACTTCTTCATTTGCATATTGACCAACTGTGTTAATATAATAGCCACTTGTCCAAAACTTCCCTCCCCATAAAAACCTTTTTACTTCTGGATGTAGCCTGAAAATTTCTCTTGCTGTCAAACTCTTAATCGTATTTGCTATTTTCTTAGCAGACATCATAGGAATGCTTTGAATCAAGAAATGAACATGGTCGTCATCACATCCTATTTCTAAAAAATGTATTTCAAAACGTACCGATATTTCTAAACATATATTTCGTAACGTTTGAGAAACTTCTGGTGTCAATACCTTTCTCCTATATTTTATAGGACAAACTAAATGATACAACAATAAACTTTTATTATAACTCTTTAAAATATGCTCACTCATAATGCCAAAATTACATATCTTTACGCAACACCCGACGCAAGCGTCGGGGAATTCTAGCGATTAAAATAACAATAATAGAAAACACCTATGTTGATATAAGAATAATGAATGCATATTGTGGCAAAAAATGTATTTAGTTAGATATGTTTGTAAAAACGTTTAATACTTAAATTATAATTATGAAGAAAATAATATTATTTATCGGATTGTTAATGATAAGCCTATTTTTTACGGCTTGTCAGCAAAAAAAAGCAACAGATGCTCTTTCGGGAGCAACTGTTACTAAAAAAAGTGATTTAAATAAAAGATCCGCAGCCAATAGTGATTGGTGGCCAAATCGATTAAATTTAGATCTACTTCGCAAACATTCTTCTCTAACAAGCCCAATGAATGAAAAATTTGATTATGTTAAAGAGTTTAAAAGCTTAGATTACTTGGCATTAAAAAAAGATATACGTGCACTTATGTCAGATTCTCAAGATTGGTGGCCAGCAGATTACGGAAGTTACGCAGGTTTATTTATTAGAATGGCTTGGCATGATTCAGGTACATATCGTTCAGCTGATGGTCGTGGTGGTTCTAGGTCTGCACAACAACGTTTTGCACCGCAAAATAGTTGGCCAGATAATGCCAATTTAGATAAAGCAAGAAGATTACTTTGGCCGATTAAGAAAAAATATGGAAATAAAATTTCTTGGGCAGATTTAATGATTCTTACAGGAAATGTAGCTTTGGAATCTACAGGATTTAAAACCTTTGGTTTTGCAGGAGGAAGAACTGATGTTTGGGAGCCAAATGACGATGTTTATTGGGGAGCTGAAGAAAAATGGCTAGATGACAGTAAGCGTTATAAAGGAGATAGAAAACTTGAAAATCCTTTAGCAGCAGTTCAAATGGGATTAATCTATGTAAATCCTGAAGGACCAAACGGTAATCCTGATCCACTTCTAGCTGCAAAAGATATTCGTGAAACTTTTGGAAGAATGGGAATGAATGATGAAGAAACAGTTGCATTAATTGCTGGTGGTCATACACTTGGTAAAGCACACGGAGCAGCTAGTGCGTCTCATGTTGGACCAGCACCAGAAGCAGCTGATATAGAAGCACAAGGTTTAGGATGGAAAAGTGATTATAAATCTGGTAAAGGAGCTGATGCCATTACATCTGGTTTAGAAGTAGTTTGGACATCTACCCCTACAAAATGGAGTCATTTATTCTTTTTTAATTTATTTGAAAATGAATGGGAATTAACTAAAAGTCCAGCAGGTGCACATCAATGGGAGCCTAAAAACCCAAAAATGATGGTTCCAGATGCTTTTGATTCAGATAAAATGGTTAAACCAGGAATGTTCACTACGGATTTAGCATTAAAATTCGACCCTATCTATGAAAAAATAGCAAGAAAATTTTATAAAAATCCAGATACTTTTGATGAGGCTTTTGCAAGAGCTTGGTTCAAATTAACGCATAGAGATATGGGACCAAAATCCACCTATCTAGGGCCAGAAGCTCCAACAGAAGATTTGATTTGGCAAGATCCAATTCCAATTGCTAACTATAAAACAATTTCTGATAACGATATTAAGAGTTTAAAGAAGGAAATATTAAACTCAGGTTTAACCATTAGTGAAATGGTAACTACTGCTTGGGCTTCTGCTTCAACGTATCGTAATTCTGATAGAAGAGGTGGAGCAAATGGAGCAAGAATACGCTTAGAACCACAGGTAAACTGGGAGGTGAATAATCCTAAACAATTGAAAAAAGTATTGGCAGTTTTAGAGAAAATACAAAAAGAATTCAACGCTAAATCAACCACAAAGAAAGTATCAATGGCAGATTTAATTGTATTAGCAGGTACTGCTGGGGTAGAAAAAGCAGTTAGTAATGCCGGATATAATTTCAAAGTACCATTCACTTCAGGACGTACAGATGCCATTCAAGAACAAACAGATATTAATTCATTTAATCTTCTTGAACCAATGGCAGATGGTTTTCGTAATTATTTAAAAACAAAATACACGTTATCTACAGAAGAATTATTGGTTGATAAAGCTCAATTACTTACACTTACAGCACCTGAAATGACAGTGTTAGTTGGTGGCATGCGAGCATTAAATGCAAATTTTGATGGTAGTAAAAAAGGTATTTTTACAACAAATAAAGATAAACTTACCAATGATTTTTTTGTTAAATTATTGGAGATGAATACAGAGTGGGAAGCTACTTCAGATTCTAAAGAAGAGTTTGTAGGTAAAGACAGAAAGACTGGAGAAAAAAAATGGACAGCAACTAGAGCAGATTTAATATTTGGCTCAAACTCAGAACTTAGAGCATTAGCAGAATTTTATGCAAGTAATGATTCAAAAGAAAAATTTGTAAAAGACTTTATTAATGCTTGGACAAAAGTAATGAACCTTGATAGATTTGACTTAATTTATAAATAAGGTTCAATGTAACCAATCATATGATTAAAGTATTTTTAGTTTAAAAAAACTAATGAAAACCTAATTTTTCAATAAGAGAGTTCATTAGTATCAATTATAAAAATAAAGAGGCTACTAATAAAAGTAGCCTCTTTTATATTTATACTTTGTCTAATCTGAAATAGTGCAAAAAATAAACTAAAAAACAGTAAATATTTGACTTAAAAGTTATTGATTAAAATGTACATATTTTTTTAAATTAGCATCTTCACAAATAAAAGAAAGATCATCATTATAAATTTTTTTATATTCAGAATACACTTTTCCACAATTTGTTTCATTGTAATGGTTTATGATAACCAGTTTACCAGCATCCAAAAAACTTTGTGCTCCAGATTGATTCCACCAATTTTTATCATCATTATACGATTCATACAAAACTCCATCAAAATTTGAAGCATTTTCAACCGTATTTTTTGCCATACATTTCATTCCTTTTTGATGAACATAATCACATAATTCTTGATAATAAGCAACTCCCTCTGCTTGAGTAACTTGAAAATTATACGTTGCTCTTAAATTATCATCATAAATCCAATCCATATTATCAAATTCAACCCAATCACAACCCCAATTTGCTATTTTATCAATTCTAGCTTTCATAATATCTATTATTCCTGAGTTAGTAGCATTAACAAAGTATTCATTGGGCCATTGTCCCCAAGGTGTGTTAATCAAATAAGGTTTCATAGCAGAATAATCGTCTCTGTAGGTTTCGCCTGTACCAATACTTATGTAAGCTCCTACTTGATTTCCTTTAGATTTAATTTCTGAAATTGAAGCAGCAACACCATCCTGAAATGGATCTACCAAAACATACGCATTTTTAGCATTTTTAATAATGTCAGCTATTTTGTCTGCTTCAAAATTTTCTTGGTAGGCTTCGTTGTAAACTGCAATTGCTTTGCTAGGTTGAGAAATATCTTCTTTAATATTATTATTTTTATTACAAGATAGAATAACAAAGAATACGAGAACAATAGATGAAATATTTTTCACAGAAATCAATTTATTAAATTAAAGATTTAAATATTTAACGAATGGTTAAACTTATTATTATTAAACCCGTTGTCATTTTGATTCTTTAAACATACTATTTACGTCAGTTCAAGTAATTTTTGATATGCATTGTTGGCATTTAATGCTTTTAATCAACAAAAGTTTCTTTAATGATCTCTTTACATTTTTTTATTTCCAATTTAGTCAGTTTATTAAATACTCTGACAATTCTTTTTTTATCAATACTCCGAATTTGGTCAATCGTAATCATTCCTTTTTTCCCATTATGTTCTACAGAAACTCTTGTAGGATATTTTTTCATATTGGTTGTCATTGGAGCAACAACAATTGTATTCAGATATTTATTCATTTCATCTGGTGAAATAATCACACAAGGTCTAGTCTTTTTTATTTCACTTCCAACTGTTGGGTCAAGATTTACAAGAACAATAACGTACTGTTTTAATTCCATTCGTCAAGATCTTCATCGTCAAACACATCGTTCATTAACAATCTGTCATCATTATTTAATCTCATTTTTTTAAACTCGATTTCCCAGTCTTTTCTAGGTTTTTCAATAGGTCGAAGAATAATCTGTCCCTTTTCAAGAATCAATTCAACTTTTTCCTTAATATTGTATTTCTCCAAAATAGTCTTATTTAAGCGAAGCCCTTTTGAATTTCCGATTTTGATAATAGATATTTCCATAATTTTATTTTGTAATTACAAAGTTATTACATTTTATTCAATAATCAAAATTTGTACCGTACTAATGCCAACAACTAACAATCAAAAGTTACGATTGTTTTAATATTTTCCATGCTAAAAATTGATGATGTTCTTTTGGTTAAGAGTAACTTTTTGAAAAGTCAGTGTTTCGTATTAAATACTGACTTTTTTTTATATAATTTCTGCAGATAATCCTTTGGTAAGTAATAGTGAACAACGCGGTTTTAAATCGTTATATTCACCTGTTTTAACGGTACATTTTCCTTTGTAATGTACTAACAGTGTGCATTGCTCCGCTTGCTCTAAAGTGTGATCACAAACTTCAATTAATGAATCGATAACAAAATCAAACGTATTTACATCATCATTAAACAATACAATTTCGTGTTGTTGAGTTTCTTCTTCAAGTACATCAACCTCTTCTTGTATTTTTTTCTTTGTGCTCATACAACAAAATTATAACTTATTTTACATACTTCAAAGCTACCCAATTATTTCGTTCAATAGTTTTATTTAATTTTAAACCATATTTTGAAACTTCTTTATCAATTATTGGAATATCTTCTTTATAAAATCCACTTAATAATAAAATTCCATTTTTAGTTAAACAATTTGTATAAGAACGGATATCATTTAGCAAAATATTACGATTGATATTTGCAATAATAACGTCATAATTTTTATCCTTTAGCAAAGAAGCATCACCTTCAAAAATTGAAATATACTTGCAGCTATTACGCTCAATATTTTCAATAGATTTTAAATAACACCAATTATCATTATCAATAGCATCAATGGGTTTAGCTCCTTTCATTTCAGCTAAAATGGCTAAAACACCTGTTCTACAACCCATATCCAACACTTTTTTATTGTTTAAATTTAAAGCCAATAAATGTTGAATCATCATATGCGTAGTTTCATGATGACCTGTACCAAAACTCATTTTTGGTTCAATTACAATATCATATTTTAAATTTGGATTTTCATGAAAAGGTGCTCTAACACTTACCAAATTAGCTACTTGAATTGGATTGAAATTCTTTTCCCACTCGCTATTCCAATTTACCTGTTTAATAATTTCTTTGGAATACGAAATTTCAAATTCTTTGGACTGTAACACATAAATTTCATCTAAAATAGATTCAGACCAATCTTTTTGTTGAATGTAAGCAGTTATGCCTTCATCGGTTTCTACAAAACTTTCAAAACCAATAGCTCCTAATTCAGCAATTAAAATTTCAGAAGCTGGTTCTTTTGGTTGAATAATAAAATTGTATCCTATATAAACGGCATCCATTAAATTGCATCAATAATTGCTTTAAAAGCATCTTTATTTAGAGCTGCTCCACCAATTAAGCCTCCATCAACATCTTGTTTAGAAAATATTTCTTTAGCATTTGCTGGTTTAACACTTCCTCCGTATAAAATAGAAATACTTTCAGCAGTATACTCGTCATAATTATCAGTTAAAATTTTTCGGATAAATGCATGCATTTCCTGAGCTTGTTCTGGTGATGCTGTTTCACCAGTACCAATTGCCCAAACAGGTTCATAAGCCAAAATAATATTTTTGAAATCTTTTGCTTTTAAATGAAATAATCCATTTTTTAATTGACTTTCTACTACTTTAAAATGATTATTTTCTTTTCTATCTTCTAAAATTTCACCAAAACAGAAAATTACTTCCATTTTATTAGCCAAAGCAGCATTTACTTTTTTTACTAAAATTTCATCAGTTTCGCCAAAATATTGCCTTCTTTCAGAATGACCTAAAATTACAATTTTAGAACCCACCGCCTTTATCATTTCCGCTGAAACTTCACCTGTAAAAGCTCCACTTTTTTCAAAATGCATATTTTGAGCCGCTACTTCAACTTTAGTTCCTTTTGTTTTTTTAGCTACGCGTTCTAAATTAACAAAAGTTGGAGCAATAATAACTCTTATATTTTTTAAAGCTGTTTTTTTAATGCTTTTTACTATTTTTTTTGCTAACGATTTAGAAGCTTTTAAATCGTTATTCATTTTCCAGTTTCCTGCTACTATTTTAGTTCTCATTTTACTATATTTTAATTTACAAAATTAGGCAAATAAAGCTACCTTTTAATTGTTCTACTTCTGATAGTACGAATTCGTTTTCGTATTAAATTAATTATGTTAATCTTACTTTTGGGTCTAACAATCCATATACAACATCTACCAAAATATTGATAATGATAAACATAAAGGCAATAACCAATACACTTCCCATAATTACTGGTAAATCTAACGTGTTTAACGCATTAACAATTTCTTTTCCCAACCCATTCCAATTAAAAATATACTCTACAAAAACGGCACCTGCCAACATAGAAGCAAACCATCCAGAAACCGCTGTTACCACAGGATTTAATGCATTTTTTAACGCGTGCGTTTTTATGATTTTATACGTGGAAAGCCCTTTTGCTCTAGCAGTTCTAATATAATCTTGATTTAAAACTTCTAATAACGAATTTCGCATTAATTGGATAATAACCGCCAAAGGCCTTATTCCTAAAACTATAGCTGGTAATAGTAAATTTTTCCATTGAATTGCTATTTTTTCACCAAAATCACCAACTTCATATAAACTTCCTGTCATATTCAAATGAGTGTATTTGTGTAATACAAATCCAAAAAACCATGCAAAAAGTATGGCTGAAAAAAAGGAAGGAACACTCATTCCTAAAGTACTTAAAACTGAAATAATTCTATCAAAAAAAGTATCCTTATAAATGGCAGATAAAATTCCAAATAGTATTCCTAAAAGTATTGCAATTACAATTGCAGAAACTGCTAAAACTGCTGTATTAGGCAAAGTTTCAGCAATAATTTCTGATACTTTTTTATCTGTTTTTTGAAAAGATTTTCTCAAATACGGATATTTTAATACTAGCGAATAGTTTTTGAAGTTTAATAACGTTTGATAATTATATTTACCCGGAGTTAAAAAAGTAAAATCTTTGGTGTTTTTACTATGAATTGATATAGGAGATAAATCGTTTACATAATAAAGATATTGTTTTGAAATTGGCTGATCAAATCCATATTTTTTTCTAATATTTTGAAGTTGCGCACTATCTTCTTGCTGGTCTAACATCATTCTGGAAGGATCACCTGGCAACACATTAAATAAAAAGAAAATCACCGTTACTACACCGAATAAAGTGAGTAAAGCATAGCCAATTTTATGTAAAATATAGTGTAGCAAGAAATTTAATTTGATTCACAAATATAACTTAAAGTATTAAAATTATTACTTTTGTGTAATTCTTTATTCAAATTTATGAACCGACAAGAACTAATTAATCAAATTCAACAAAAAAAATCGTTTTTATGTATTGGACTAGACGTTGATTTAACTAAAATTCCAATTCATTTATTAGCTGAAAAAGATCCTATTTTTGAATTTAACAAACAATTGATTGATGCAACTCACCATTTAGCGGTTGCCTACAAACCTAATATCGCTTTTTATGAAGCCTACGGAATTAAAGGTTGGATGGCTTTGGAGAAAACAATTAATTATATTAACACCAATTATCCTGAAATTTTTACCATTGCCGATGCTAAACGTGGCGATATTGGGAATACTTCAACTCGGTATGCTAAAGCCTTTTTTGAAGATTTAAATTTTGATGCTATTACTGTTGCTCCATATATGGGAAAAGATTCGGTAGAACCTTTTTTAGCTTTTGAAAATAAAAATACCATTTTACTAACCTTAACCTCAAATGAAGGCGGAATGGATTTTCAGACCTTAAAAACTCCCAAAGAAGAATTGTACAAATCGGTTTTAAAGACTTCGTTAACTTGGAAAAATGCTGATAATTTAATGTTTGTTGTGGGTGCTACACGACCTGAACATTTTAAAGAAATTAGAGCAATAGTACCAAATCACTTTTTATTAGTTCCTGGCATTGGAGCTCAAGGTGGCGATTTAAAAGGAGTTTGTAAATATGGATTAACTAAAGATTGTGGTTTATTAGTAAACTCTTCCAGAAGTATTATTTATGCTGAAAATAGCGTTGACTTTGCAAAAAAAGCACAGCAAGAAGCTTTGAAAATTCAACAGGAAATGGAAACTATTTTAGAATATTGATTAGGGTTTATTTCTATCTTGCAATGCAAAAAAATTTCGTAATAAATCAGTATTTCTGCTACTTACTTTGGTTCTAATTTCATTTTCTTCAACTTCAACCATAGTATAAACACCCTTTAATGCTTGGTTTGTTACATAATCCGTTAAATCTGGATTTACATTATTAGTTAATGGTAAATTATTGTATTTGGTTATTAAATTATTCCAAATTTTATCCGCACCTACTTTATGAAAAGAGTTTTTGATAATTGAATTAAATAAAAAAAAGCCTTGGAATCACTTTTTTACCAGTGTCTTCCGCAGCTCTATTCATTATTTTAAACTTTTATCGTCCAAATTAAAATGACTATTATTTTACTCAGCTCATTTTTAGTCTTTTCAACTATTTTTAGTTTATTTTTTGAAATCCAAATATATGGTTTGGTATGGTAACCATATTAACTGTATTATTTGCATCAACTTTAATAAATCGAGTTTCTATTTGTGGTTGATTATCTATATGGTTTGAAATAATATAAGAACCATCACAAGCTAATACTGTACTATGAAATTCATAATTAAAATCCGAAGCATAAGCATTTAAATTTACAACTGAATTACCATAAGCAGTTCCAATAGGTAAACTTGTTTCTCTTAATTCTAAAAAATTATTATTTGGAGAACTAGATAAATATAAAAGTCTATTATTTACGTCATCATATTCAATTCCTGAAAATTTATCAGGACTACTAAATGGATTACTAAAAGTTTTAAAAATAGGCGTAGTAGTTGTAAAGTTAGTTAAATCAACTACTATAATATCTTTGTTAGTTAATATGTATAAATTTCCAGCGTTATTAGTAGTTAAACCAAAATAAGATTGATAAAGTACAGCATCAGAAGCTTCCGTTCCTGTATAAAGAGTAATACTATTTGAAAATACTATAGGTGAAGTTAGATTGGGTATTGAAAATTCATATAAAGTAGTTGCATTGGAAGTGGTTTGTACAGTATAATATTTGTCGGTTATTTGAGAATATGTTAACCCTTTGCATCCATCAAACCCTACTGGCAAATCTACCTCAGAAATTGTATTGTTACTTTTATCAAAATTGGTTATTTTATGAGATGAAGTCATTAAAAAACTATAAATATTTGTATTAGGATTAAATGCGTTGGCATCATTAGGTGACATTCTACCTATTGTTACTGATTGAGTTGGAGGGACAGTATTTATAAAACCATTACCGTTAAATTCACCAAAAGTTAAATCTGCTTGCCTAATTGTATTTGTAGTGGGATAGTCGCTTAAAGAAAATCCAACAATTTTTTTATTGGTACAAGGATCGGTTGGATCGGTTGGATTGGAGCTACAATTAATTAGTATTAATGATAATAAAAATAATATGATTGTGTTTTTTAAAGTTTTCATAATTAATATATTTTATATTTATATCTGTATATACAATTATACAATATTTTGTTACCCTTTTAACCTAAATTAAATAAAAAATAATTTTGTAAAAACTTGAAAATTAAACAAATACTTGATATTACTTATCTTGCAATGCAAAAACTTTTCGTAATAAATCAGTATTTCTACTACTTACTTTGGTTCTAATTTCATTTTCTTCAACTTCAACCATAGTATAAACACCTTTCAAAGCTTGACCTGTAACATAATCCGTTAAATCTGGATTTACATTATTAGTTAATGGTAAATTATTGTATTTGGTTATTAAATTATTCCAAATTTTATCTGCACCTACTTTTTTAAAAGAAGCACTTATTATTGGTTTAAATTTTTGATATAAAGCTGAGTTAGTTTTATTTTTTAAATAGGTAGTTGCAGCATTTTTATTTCCTAATAAAATATTTCTAGCATCTGTAAAAGTCATTCCTTTTATAGCATTTACAAAAATAGGAATAGCTTCACCAACAGCGTTTTCTGCTGCCCTATTTAAAACTTTTAATCCTTCGTCTGCAACTTTTGATAATCCTATTTTCCGTAACGTATTATCAACTTTTTGCAATTCTGAAGGTAAAACTATTTTTACCAATTTATTTTTATAAAAACCATCTTTCACCGCTAACAAACTTACTTTATCCGTAATTCCTTTATCTAATGCTTCTTTTAATCCACTCGCTATTTGGCTATTTGTAATTCCACCATTTGGTAACTGATTAACCACTTGTTGCAATTCAGCACAAGCTGTAAATTGAAATACAATTACTATTAAAATTAATCTTTTAAACATAATTCTTAATTTATTTTTTGAAACTATCTGTTTTTTTATCATAACCATACGGACAATGTTTACAGCCACTTTTACAACAATACCCTCTTTTTAAATGATATTGTTCCGTAAAAACCCGGTAACCTTCTTCATTCATATAATAATCTCCTTCTTCTAAAGGAATTAGCTTTTTAAATTGCATATTACAAAACTAACAAAAAAAGACCGTCTAAAAAGTAAAAAAATCGTCAACCTAAACCTACCAACAGCAGGCGAGCTTGTTTCAGGTTCTTATAACAACTGGAAATTTCCAGAATGAGATTCTGAATTAAATTCAGAATGACGACTCAAAACTTTTTAGACAGCCTCTTTATTTCTCTATTTATGTTTTTCTAATTTACAGCTGGTGGATATTTTGCCATAACCTCAGCTACAAAATTTTTAATTCGTTCTTCTTTTTTAGCTACGTTGCCTGAAGTATTTAATGCTCCACTTCCTATTCCTTGCCATGCTAACTCTTTTTTTTGAGTATCAATTAAATCGATAAACAAAGTGCCTTCAGTATATTTTGAAATTTGCATTCCAAAATCAGGTCCATAATACCAAGGATGCCAACCAAAATACATAGAGTTATTATATACGTTTACTTTTTGACGAGATTTTGTAAAAATATTCACTAATAAATCTGGATGATCAGATTTGGTTAATCCTTTTGCTTCCAATTCATGTTCTATTGCTCTTAAAATTCTTCGTTTATCTAAATCTGAAATTTTAACTTTATCAATACCTTTTTTATAAAATGCAAAAGTTTTATATTTTGCAAAATTGGTGTGTGTATCATAATCAGCAGTAACCCTAACAGAGCTACAAGAAGCCATTAAAAAAAGAATAGCAATTGGAATTAATTTTATGAGTTTCATGGTAAAGAATATTTAATATTAAAATAAATTTTGTAATAATGAATCGTCCACTAAATTTGGCATGGTTACTTTCAATTCTGGATTATTTTTCATTGCTCTTTTAATTGCAAAGGTTGATCCTTCATTTCTTGCCCAATTTCGTCTGGAAATACCATTATTTACATCCCAAAAAAGCATGCTTTTTAAACGCTTTTCTGCTTCTATACTACCATCAAGAACCATACCAAAGCCACCATTTATTACTTCTCCCCAACCTACTCCACCTCCATTATGAATGGATACCCAAGTAGCTCCTCTAAAACTATCACCTATTACATTTTGAATAGCCATATCTGCGGTAAACTGAGAACCATCATAAATATTTGAAGTTTCACGAAAAGGAGAATCTGTACCTGAAACATCATGATGATCTCTACCTATAACAATTGGTGCTGAAATTTTTCCTTTTTTAATGGCATCGTTAAAAGCTTTGGCAATTTTCATTCTTCCTTCCGCATCTGCGTATAATATCCTTGCTTGAGAGCCCACTACTAATTTATTTTCTTGTGCTCCTTTTATCCAATGAATATTATCAGCCATTTGTTGTTGAATTTCTGAAGGAACATGTTTTTTAATTTCTTCTAACACTTCGCAAGCAATGGTATCTGTTTTTTCTAAATCTGTAGGATTTGCACTGGTACAAACCCAACGGAACGGTCCAAAACCATAATCAAAACACATAGGTCCCATAATATCTTGCACATACGAATGGTATCTAAAATCTTTTCCATTCTCAGCAAAAATAGCTGCTCCAGCTCTGCTTGATTCTAATAAAAATGCATTTCCATAATCAAAAAAGTACGTTCCTTTTGCGGTATGTTTATTAATTGCCGCTACTTGTCTTCTTAAACTTTCTTGTACTTTTTCTTTAAATAATACCGAATTTTCAACCATTAATGTATTGGATTCTTCAAACGAAAGTCCAACAGGATAATAGCCACCAGCCCAAGGATTGTGTAGTGATGTTTGGTCAGAACCTAAATCGATATATACATCTTCTTCATCAAATTTTTCCCAAACCTCAACTACATTACCTTGATAAGCAATGGAAACAATTTCTTTATTAGCTTTTGCTTTTTTAATTCTTGTCGCTAATTCATCTAAATCGGTAAAAACCTCATCTACCCAATGTTGCGAATGACGCGTGTGTACTGCTTTCGGATTTACCTCGGCACAAACCGTTATACAACCTGCAATATTCCCTGCTTTTGGTTGTGCCCCACTCATTCCTCCTAAACCGGAAGTTACAAAGAGTTTACCCGCTAAACCTTCTCCATGTTTAGCAATTTTTCTACCGGCATTTAAAACGGTAATTGTGGTTCCGTGTACAATTCCTTGTGGACCAATATACATATAACTACCAGCGGTCATTTGTCCGTATTGCGTAACGCCAAGTGCATTATATTTTTCCCAATCATCTTGCTTACTGTAATTTGGAATCATCATTCCGTTAGTTACCACCACTCTTGGAGCATTTTTATGTGATGGAAACAAACCCATTGGATGTCCAGAATACATCACTAAAGTTTGCTCTTCAGTCATCTCACTTAAATATTGCATAGTTACTAAATATTGAGCCCAATTTTGAAAAACTGCTCCGTTACCGCCATAAGTAATTAATTCATGAGGATGTTGTGCTACTACTTCATTCAAATTATTTTGAATCATATGCATAATAGCTTTTGCTTGATTGCATTTTCCAGGATATTCTTGAATAGGACGAGCATACATTTTATAAGAAGGACGAAAACGATACATGTAAATTCTACCGTATTCTTTTAATTCTTCAGCAAATTCTTTTGCTAGTATTGAATGATATTTTTTATCAAAATATCTCAAGGCATTTGCAACTGCTAAACTTTTTTCTTCAGTATCTAAAATTTCTTTTCTTTTAGGAGCGTGATTTATATCTAAATCGTATGCTTTTTTTGAAGGCAATTCAGTTGGAATTCCTTGTTTTATTTCTTCTTTAAATGTCATTTTAATCAAATTTTACAATGTACCCTTAGGTAAAAAATTTATTTATTTTTAGTACTACAAATATACTAGATTATAATGGCTTTTAAAAAACAACAAACTTTAAATAAAATCTAAAACACACATCCTTATTGAAATTATTTTTTAACAGATGTATGCTATTTTTTAATTTTATTTAAACATATTTTGTCAAACGAATCAATTTACTCTATTTTTAGAGTTGTTTTTTAATTTTTATTAAAAGTTACACAAAATTAAACAACGTGATACTTATAAATTTTGGCTAAATTGCAAGTCTAGAAATCTAGCTTATCTCATGGAAAAAATAACACCATATCAACCTAAAAATAAAATACGAATTGTAACTGCTGCATCTCTTTTTGATGGTCATGATGCAGCCATTAATATTATGCGAAGAATTATTCAGGCAACAGGCGTTGAAGTGATTCATTTAGGGCATGATAGAAGTGTGGAAGAGGTCGTGAATTGTGCGATACAAGAAGATGCAAATGCAATAGCATTAACATCATACCAAGGTGGACATAATGAGTATTTTAAATACATGTATGATTTACTACAAGAAAAAGGAGCTTCACAAATTAAAATATTTGGCGGCGGTGGTGGCGTAATTCTTCCTGAAGAAATTAAAGATTTAATGGCGTATGGAATTACAAAAATTTATACTCCTGATGATGGTAGAGCAATGGGATTGCAAGGAATGATTAATGACATGATTGAAAAATGTGATTTTCCAACAGGTAAATCCATAAACTTTAAACTTTCCAATTTAAAAAATAAAAACACAACTCAAATAGCACAAACTATTTCTGCTGCGGAAAATTTCACATCGAAACACAAAGATTTTCTTGATGAAATTAGACACAAAGCAAGTAATTCTAAAATTCCGGTTTTAGGAATTACAGGAACTGGGGGCTCAGGTAAATCATCTACCGTAGATGAAATTGTTCGAAGATTTTTAGTAGATTTTCCAACAAAAACATTGGGGATTATTTCTGTTGATCCATCAAAACGTAAAACTGGTGGTGCATTATTAGGAGATCGAATTAGAATGAATGCCATAAACAATAACCGAGTTTATATGCGTTCTTTGGCTACAAGAGCATCAAATGTAGCTTTATCAAAACACGTAAGTGATGCTATTGCTATTTTAAAAGTTGCTGGCTACGATTTAATTTTGTTGGAAACTTCAGGAATTGGACAAAGTGATACTGAAATTTTAGATCATTCTGATGTTTCGTTGTATGTAATGACTCCGGAATACGGTGCTGCAACTCAATTGGAAAAAATTGACATGATTGATTTTGCCGATATAATTGCACTCAATAAATTTGATAAACGTGGTGCTTTAGATGCTTTGCGGGATGTTAAAAAACAATATCAACGCAATCATAATTTATTTGATAAAAATGTTGAAGATATGCCAGTTTATGGCACTACCGCTTCACAATTTAACGATCCAGGAATCAATGAACTATATAGCATTTTAATCAAAAAATTAAACGAAAAAACAACTGCTAATTTTAAAAGTAATTTTCACGAACTTTACAAAATTCAAGAAAAGCAACACATTATACCTCCAAATAGAACTCGTTATTTATCTGAAATTACCGAAAACAATAGAAATTATACCAAAACTGCAATTACCCAAAAAGAAATTGCTCAAAAATTATATGGAATTTATAAAACTATCTGTTCGGTTGGGAACGTCATTGAGAGTAAAACAAAGCAATCTTTCCTTTCAGAAATTGGATTGAATGAGGATGAGATTCTGAAACAAGCCTGCCTGCCGGCGAGGCAGGTTCAGAATGACGAATCTAAAGACTTCTTATTGCTTCTATTCAAAGAATTTTCAAAAGTTAAAATGGATTTAAATCCACACAACTGGAATACAATTTTAAATTGGGAAACGAAAAAACAAGCTTACAAAAACGAAATATATTCCTTTAAAGTTCGCAATAAAGAAATCAATATAAAAACACATACCGAATCTTTATCTCATTTACAAATTCCAAAAATAGCTTTGCCAAAATATGAAGCTTGGGGCGATATTTTACTTTGGACTTTAGAAGAAAATGTTCCTGGGGGATTTCCTTACACAGCAGGAATTTATCCTTTTAAACGGACAGGCGAAGATCCAACTCGAATGTTTGCCGGTGAAGGCGGACCGGAACGCACCAACAGACGATTTCATTATGTAAGTTTAGGAATGCCTGCCAAAAGATTATCTACAGCTTTTGATTCGGTAACATTGTATGGAAATGACCCTGATATTAGACCAGATATCTATGGAAAAATTGGAAATGCAGGAGTTTCTATTTGTTGTTTAGACGATGCTAAAAAATTGTATTCAGGATTTGAGTTAACTAATCCTATGACTTCAGTTTCAATGACTATTAACGGTCCTGCACCTATGATGCTTGGCTATTTTATGAATGCTGCTATTGATCAGAAATGTGAAAAATACATTGTTAAAAATAACCTAGAAAAAGAAACAGAAGCAAAAATAAAAACCATCTTTAAAAATAAAGGAGTTGAACGACCTAAATATCAGGGAGAACTTCCCGAAGGAAATAATGGTTTAGGACTTATGTTACTTGGTGTAACTGGTGATGAAATTTTACCAAAAGAAGTGTATCAAAAAATTAAAGCCGAAACCATTGCAAAAGTTCGCGGAACGGTTCAGGCAGATATTTTAAAAGAAGATCAGGCACAAAACACGTGTATTTTTTCAACGGAGTTTGCCTTACGTTTAATGGGTGATGTTCAAGAATATTTTATTGAGAACAAAATTCGTAATTTTTATTCTGTTTCTATTTCAGGATATCATATTGCAGAAGCCGGTGCAAACCCTATTTCGCAATTAGCATTTACACTGGCTAACGGATTTACCTATGTGGAATATTATTTATCAAGAGGAATGGATATTAACAAATTCGGTCCAAATTTATCGTTCTTCTTCTCAAATGGAATTGACCCTGAGTATGCAGTAATTGGTAGAGTTGCACGCAAAATTTGGGCCAAAGCAATGAAAAATAAATACGGAGCTAACCCGCGATCTCAAATGCTAAAATATCATATTCAAACTTCCGGTAGAAGTTTACATGCACAGGAAATAGATTTTAATGATATTCGCACTACATTACAAGCGTTGTATGCCATTTATGATAATTGTAATAGTTTGCATACCAATGCGTACGATGAAGCCATTACAACTCCAACCGAAGAAAGTGTACGAAGAGCTATGGCAATTCAATTAATTATTAATAAAGAATTAGGCTTGACAAAAAATGAAAATCCAATTCAAGGTGCTTTTATTATTGAAGAATTAACCGATTTAGTTGAAGAAGCCATTTATGTTGAATTTGATAGAATTACAGAACGTGGTGGTGTTTTAGGCGCTATGGAAACCATGTATCAACGCAGTAAAATACAAGAAGAGAGTTTGTATTATGAAACTTTAAAACATACTGGAGAGTTTCCGATAATTGGTGTTAATACATTTTTGAGCAGTAAAGGCTCACCAACCATTTTACCACAGGAAGTAATTAGAGCAACAGAAGAAGAAAAGAAATATCAAATTACGGTTGTTAAAAACTTAAATATAGGAAATGTAAAAAAAGTGGAAGAACAACTTACTTTATTAAAACAAAAAGCTATTAATAACGAAAATATTTTTGAACAATTAATGGAAGCTTGTAAAGTTTGTTCTATTGGTGAAATTACAGAAGCGTTGTTTAAAGTTGGTGGACAATATCGTAGAAATATGTAATTTTTACAACAATGAATTTACATATTTTTTATGAATTTTTCTAAGGTGTTTTAATTCATTTCTAAGTAATTGAACAAAATCTTTCCCTTGTATTCTAGTATTTTCCAAGGTAATGCAATCTTGGTAAATTCGATCAATAAAATATCGAAGAGCTTGGGCATATTTCAATTTTTTATCCGGATTTTCTTGTATTTCAACTTCCGCAACTTTAGGAACTAATCGATAAGCATTCATCACCAAATTATCAGCATAATTATCTGTTTTAGAACCTGATCTGTACATAGAAATCATATCCTTATCATCGGTAATATAAGACGCAACTCGCCTAGCCAATTCAAAAATAGTTAATGACTTTTGATAAAAAATAGATTTTTTTAAATCTGATGAATATGTATTCATTGTTAATTATAATTTCATCATAAAATTACTTTGTATTTTGTAACTTTTAATTAATATTTTAAATCAATAGTGTTAAATTACTTTAAATTTTATATTTTTATGGATTAAATCTTTAATTATGAAATTAGACGATATAAACTGGAATATATTACAATGTTTACAACAAAATGCACGTCAAACTAATACTCAAATTGCAAGAGAAGTTGGAATTTCTTCACCAGCTGTTGCCGAAAGAATTCATAAATTAGAAGATTTAGGAATTATAGAAGGCTATCATGCTAAAGTTTCTTATTTTGAAACAGATCATCAATTAAAGGCTATTATAACTTTGAGAGTTTTTATGGGACGCTTAAAACCCTTTATGGAAAAAGTTAAAGAATTTAATGAAGTTCTTAACTGCTACAGAATAACTGGAAACGAAAACATTTTTATGGAAGTGGTTTTAAAAAACCAAAAACACTTACAACAATTTATTGATAGTTTAATTAATTATGGAGAAACCACCACTCATATTGTTCTATCAAATATCATTAAAAACAACCCTATTATAAAAGAGGTTCATCTTTAGGATTTAGTAATTCGATATTATTAACTAACCATATTATAAATTGCAGCTCCATAAATTGCAAACCTAACAAATCGCAAAGTTCCAAAAATTAAAACACCTTTAAGCGGATATTTAATCATTCCGGCAGCCAAGCACGTAATAGAAAACGGAATAGGTAGTAATGCTCCAACCGCAATTAAAAATCCACCCCATTTAGTTGTGTTTTTCAAATGTTTAACCATTTTATTTTCAAAATAATCTTTAACAATTTTAATTTTTAATACGGCTTTCCCAATAAAATAGGAAAGAATTCCTCCTAAGTAGGATAGCGTTGCTAATAAAGCTAAATTTAGTATTGGATCGGTTGTTTTTTTAGACCAGGCAATAAAAATTTCCGGTGGAATTAAACCCAACAACGTTTCGGATAAAAAAAACATAAATAAAATGGCTATTCTTGAAAATGAAGCAGTTATTAGTTCTAACCCATCATTAATATTATAAACGTAATTATGAAATACCCATAAAACTGCTACCAAAAAAAGAATGGGAGGTATTGCCTTTTTAGCACTATCAATTAAAAATTTATAAAAACCTGTATAATTATAATATTGATGAAGTAATTGTATTTTAGATTTTTTTCGATTCTTTATTCTGCTCATGTATTATTTATAATTATTCTAAATAATTTATTTTGAAACGCTAAAATAATTATTTTTTATAATAAGAAGCTATTAATATAATTAATACACTCTTTATTTACAAAAGTTTAACATAAAATAGATTATTTCAAAAAAAAATATAATAATTAGTCTGATTGTCAATAATCTAACATAATGTCCGTCACCCTGAACCTGCCAGCTGCAGGCGGGCTTGTTTCAGAGTCGCATTCAATAAAACGCTGGTTATCAATGGTAATGAGATGCTGAAACGAGTTCAGCATGACGTTGTTGTTCTTAATTATTACTAATTACGAACAATCAGAATAATTAGTATTCTTTATCTATTATAGTTAATGCCAAACGAATTTTAAAATACTCCAATTCCGAATTAAAATATTCAAAATAAGGTTTTAAAGCAGGTGGACTTTTTAAATCACTTTTTGCTTTTCTAACTTTTTCAACTTCATCTTTACTTACAAATTCATAAATATCAATCTCTTTTCCATCTGTATATGCTTTTGCTAAATGAGAGAAAATAGTAGTGGATTTTAAATTTCGTTTTTTAGCAATTTCGTCAATAGATAAACCTTCTTTATACAAATTATAAGTTATGTTATAAGTATCCATCTTTTTAGGTTTGTTTATCTTTTCACCCATAAAAGAAATAATTTCAGCAATAAAATCTTCTCCGTAAACTTCTAATTTTCGTTGTCCAACGCCACTAATTTCCAAAAAATCGGTTTTGCACATAGGCCGCACTTTTTCCATCTCTTTTAAAGTAGCATCACTAAAAACCAAATACGCAGGAATATTCCCCTCTAAAGAAATTTGATGACGTAATTTTCGCAAGCGTTCAAACAACGTGTCTTTTTTAGTTTTTTTAGATGTTATTTCTTTTTTGGTTTCCAAGAATTCTTTAACAGCAATTGGACGCGTTAAATTCACTTTTGCATTTTCAAATAATACTTTTTTTGAAAAATTAGTCAATCGTAATGCATTATTTTTATGAAAGGCTATTTCACAAAATCCTTGGTTAATTAATTGAATGATATATTGTTGCCAATCTCTCCAAGAAATTTCTTTACCAACTCCGTGCGATTTTAATTTATCATATTGTTTTTCTAAAATAGTGGCATTATGAGCTCCTCTTAACACGTCTATCACTGTTCCAATAGCTTCGGATTCATTTAATCTGGTAATTACTGAAAGTACTTTTTGGGCAATAATAGTTCCGTCAAAATTTTGAGGTGGATTTTTACAAACATCACAATTCCCACAATTATCAGCAAGTAATTCTCCAAAATAGCTTAATAATATTTTTCTTCGGCAAGTGGTAGCTTCCGAAAACTGTTTCATTCGTTCCAGTTTAGCAATTTGAACCTCTTCATTACTAGCACCTGTCATAAATTTTCGAAGCTGAATAACATCAGAATAACTATGAAATAATAAGGCATTTGCTTTCAATCCATCTCGTCCACAGCGTCCTATTTCTTGATAATAGCCTTCTATATTTTTAGGCATATTATAATGAATTACCCAACGAACATTTGATTTGTCAATTCCCATTCCAAAGGCAATGGTTGCACAAACTATTTGGATTTTATCGTAAATAAAATTTTCTTGTGTTTTGGTACGTTCTTCAAAACTTAAACCCGCATGGTAGGCAGCTGCTTTAATTCCATTTTGCTTTAATTTCGATGTTAGTAATTCGGTGGTTTTTCTGCTTAAACAATAAATAATTCCAGATTCAGAAGGTTTTTTATTGATGAACTTAATAATTTGTGAAACTCGATCATTTGCTGGACGAACCTCCAATTCTATATTTTTTCTATCAAAAGAAGCAATAAATTGAGTTGCCTTTGAAATGCTTAACTGTTGTACAATATCTTGTCTGGTTGCTTTATCAGCAGTAGCGGTCAATGCAATAATGGGAGTGTTTGGCAAAGTGCTTTTTAAAAAACCAAGTTGTTGATAGGATGGGCGAAAATCGTGTCCCCAAGATGAAATACAATGTGCTTCATCAATAGCAACACAACTAATAATTTCTTCGGTTAAAATATTTCCTAACAGGGACAAACTTTCTGGAGCAACATATAATAATTTAATTTTATGTTGTAAAATCTTCTCAAAAATAGTGTTATGTTCCTTGCTTTTTTGACTACTATTAAAAAATTCGGCAGCAATTCCGTTTGCATTTAATCCATCCACTTGATCCTTCATTAATGCTATTAATGGAGAAATTACCAATGTTAATCCTTCAAAAAGTATAGCCGGTAATTGAAAACAAATAGATTTACCTCCACCAGTTGGCATAATTACTAAATTATCTTTTTTAGAGAGTACAGCTTCTATTATTTCTAATTGCTGATTACGAAAGCTATCGTAACCAAAATATTTTTTTAAAGTTGGAAGTAATTTTTCTTGAGTTTCTTTTAATAGCATGCCAATATTTTTCACAAAAATAGAAAACCGTTCCTCAATTGAAACGGTTTTAACATTGTATTTTAAAAATTAATGTATATCCGTAAACTAACACAACGTTAGTCACCCTGGACCTGCCAGCAGCAGGCGGGCTTGTTTCAAGGTCTAAATCACAATAAAATACTGATTTTCATATGATAATAAGATGCTGAAACAATACTTCGACTCCGCTCAGTATGACATCTTCGGCATGACATTGTTCTTTATTATGACTAATTCCTAACAATTAGAAGAAATTAAAATATCATTACCTATTGTGCATTATGATAAAATTTCGTCAATTCGAGTGAATTTTAACCTTTTTAGGCTTAAAATTAGTATCGAGAATAGGTTTTTTATTTAAAAATAATCGTTCTCGATACAATTTTTTATCAAAAACTACGAACTGACCTAGTTCACCCCATTCTTTTTCTTTTAACAAATTTAAATGTTTTTATCAGTTTGCTAATCTAAAGGAACTGACGTAATAGTATGTTTAAAGAATTAGAATGCACAACGGGTATATCATTTATTTTTTATAAGCATCTTCGTGAACAAAAGCTACCGCTCTACCAGAAGGATCATTCATATTTTTAAAACTTTCATCCCATTCTAAAGCAATTTTTGTACTACACGCTACGGAAGCTTCTTGTGGCACACTCCAAGCTGCCGTATCAGAAGGAAAATGCTTTGCAAATATTGATCTATAATAGTATTCTTCTTTACTTATTGGAGTCTGAATTGGAAACTTAAATTTAGCATTTGCTAATTGTTCATCAGATACTTTTTGGGCTACTACTTCTTTCAAAGTATCAATCCAGCTGTAACCCACGCCATCCGAAAATTGTTCTTTTTGTCTCCAAGCAACACTTTTAGGTAAATATTTTTCAAATGCTTTTCTAATTACCCATTTTTCCATACGTTCCCCATTAATCATTTTATCTTGAGGATTAATTCGCATAGCAACATCTATAAATTCTTTATCTAAAAAGGGCACACGACCTTCAATTCCCCAAGCAGCTAAACTTTTGTTCGCTCGTAAACAATCGTACATATGCAATTTACTTAATTTCCGTACTGTTTCTTTATGAAATTCCTCAGCATTTGGTGCTTTATGAAAATATAAATAGCCTCCAAATAATTCATCAGCTCCTTCACCAGATAACACCATTTTAACACCCATAGATTTTATAACACGTGCCATTAAATACATGGGAGTTGAAGCACGAATGGTTGTAATATCGTATGTTTCTAAATTATAAATAACATCTTTAATAGCATCTAAACCTTCTTGAATGGTAAACTTAATTTCGTGATGAACCGTACCAATATGGTCAGCTACCAATTGTGCAGCAGCCAAATCTGGCGAACCTTCTAATCCCACAGAAAATGAATGTAATTGTGGCCACCAAGCATCTTGTGTATCACCACTTTCTATCCTTTTTTCGGCATATTTTTTAGCGATAGCAGAAGTTACTGAAGAATCTAATCCGCCAGATAATAACACACCATAAGGTACATCTGACATTAATTGACGATGAACCGCGGCCTCCAACGCATCGTGTAATTCATCAATACTTGTTTGGTTTTCTTTTACCGCTTTATATTCCATCCAATCTCTTGAATACCACTTAGTTAATACACCATCTCTACTTGACAAAAAATGCCCAGGAGGAAATAATTCTATTTTCCCACAAACGCCTTCCAAGGCTTTTAATTCTGAAGCTACATAAAATGTTCCGTGTTCATCCCAGCCCATATATAAAGGAATAATTCCCATATGGTCACGTGCTATAAAATACTCATCTTTATCAACATCATATAAAGCGAAACCAAAAATTCCGTTTAATTCATCAATAAAGCTAGTTCCTTTTTCTTGGTACAATGCTAAAATTACTTCACAATCCGATGCTGTTTGAAAGTTATATCTTCCTTCAAATTGTTTACGCAATTCTTTATGATTATAAATTTCGCCATTTGCTGCTAATACTAAATTTTTATCTTCACTAAACAACGGTTGTTTTCCTGAAGCTGGATCAACAATTGCCAAACGCTCATGAGCTAAAATAGCTTTATTATTAGCGAAAATCCCACTCCAATCCGGACCACGATGACGCACTTTTTTTGACATCTCCAATAATTGAGGACGCAATACTCCCGCTTTTTGTTTTAAATCAAATGCACATACTATACCACACATAACTTTTTTATTTATTGTTAATTACAATGCAAATGTGAGATATTAGTTTCTATATGAAAAGTAGTTTTGTATTTTTAGTTACTATTTGATACTTTATATTGTTTTTTTACAACTATTTGAAAGTTTAAAATTGAAATTTATGTAACAACCTTGTTATTTGAAATATTTATAAATTATATCCGATTGAAAATAACACAACTCTTGGCAAAATATACGTTTTAGAATCAGAAATTATATAAGAAGAAAAGCTATTTTGCTGTTTAAATTGCACATTAAATAAATTCTGAGATTTTATTTTAAAGCTCCATGCACTATCTTCTTTTTTATAAGATAACGTTGTGTTAGCTATTTGATAGGTGTTATTTTGATTAAATGTTTTATTAACATACTTATAATTTGTATAGTCAAAAGAAAAAATAAATCCTTTTAAAAAATCATAATCAATATTTAAAAATGGTTCTGTGGTTACAAATTTTGAAGTTGTATTGCTTGAAGTATAGTTTCCAAAACTTTGCTTAAAACCCAATTCAATTGTTGGAAAATTATCAAATAATGTTTTTGTGGAAACCTCGTATAACCAATTTTTATTTTTATTAGTAACATACAAATTGTTGATGTTTTGCAAATAGGTTGCTAAACTTAAATTACCTTTTAAATGGTATTTAAATTGTTTTATTTTTTTACTTATATCTGCATTAAAATTCCAATTTTCTGATGGATTTGTAACTAATATTGGTGAAACGTATTGATTTATTCCTTGAAACTGCACTGCATTTTGAACGCCCTTAATTTTTTTAATATAACTAACTCCGCTAAAAAGCATTAAACCTCTATACAAACTAAATCTGCTAAAATAAATTCGTGCTGAGTGATATAATTCATTTTGTAATTGTTCATTTCCTTTGAATACAGAATTATACGATTGTAAATAAAAACGATTGGCTAATTTAGAAACATCAGAAAAAGAAGTTTTTAAATTGTAATTAATTTGTAGAATTTTTGATTTTGTAAATTCAATTTTAGCTAAGAAACTAGGTAATAGTACTAATTTAGATTTCCTGAATTTATCTAATTGTTGAACTTTCCAATTATAATGATGTAAAAAAGCACCTTGTTTAAACGTGAAAATACCTGTTTTAAATTTATACTCAATACCTAAAAATAAATCGTTTAATTTAAAATTAGTATCATTTCCAAAATTAGCAGTATTAAAATTATTTTCTGATCCATTGTCTAAAAATTGGAACTCATTAGTATAAAATTTTTCATTTAAAAAATTATTGCCAATTGTAGTGTAAATATGATGAGTGTTATCCAATATCCAATAATGTTTAAAAAGATTATTAATGCTACTTGTTTTCACCTCTTTTTGCTGTTGAATATTATAAACATTAGCAGTAACAATTGGAATTAAGCCTTGTAATATGGGCTGATTAGTTTCCCAAAAATTAGTTGGATTATTTTTGTCAAAAGTAATATCAGATGCAAAAGAAAAAGTATGTTTTGTGTTTACTTTTTTATGCCATTCAACTACTTGGTTTATATGACTAGTTATTGCCTCTTTTTGAGTATTAATTTTTGAAGTATTTGTGTTAATTATAGAGATAAAATTATTGTTATTTAGGTTATTTGCTTTTTTATATTGAGTTTTAAAATACCATTGTTCATTTGAGTTTGGAGCATAATCAATATTTAATTTAGCAATGCCAAGTAGGTTTCTAGCCTCCGATTTATTTTCTTTATCTTCATTAAATGCTGTATATTGATTAAACGTTTTTATAAAGTTTTGTGTATTTGTATGTGAAAAAATAGCATAACCTGAAATATCTAGTTTACTAGAAGTAGTTTTGGTAATATTTAATGCTCCAAATCTATTTTGGCTACTTACCAAATCTTGTGTTTCTATGAATTGCGAAAAATCGCTAGAAGGAGTATAAATATTGCTATTCCCTTTTAAAATAGCACTTACACCACCTTGAAAGTTAAAATAATCTCTAAACGTAAACGATTTTTCGCCTATATTATTTAAGTTTCCAATAAAATTTACATTGGTTTTTGGGCTGTAATAAAAAAGATTGCTACTGGTTTTATAAAAATCCTGATTTCCTTTACCTACTTCAATATCACCAAAAACAAATTGTTTTTTATCTTCTTTTAACAAAATATTCATTGCCATTTCATCCGTATCCGTTAAATTTTTTAAGAAAGCAACTTCGCTATAATTATCAATAACCTGTACTTTATCTATAGCGTTTGCAGGAATATTATCTACTGCCAATTTTGTACCTCCTCCAAAAAACTTTTTGCCTTCTACCAATAAAGTAGTTACTTTTTTTCCTTGAACCGTAACATTTCCATTTTTATCAACTTCAACACCTGGTAGTTTTTTTAAAACTTGTTTTAATTTCCGTTCGTCTCCAGTAACAAATTTACTGGTATTATAGGTTATGGTATCTTCTTTTACCATTACCGGTAATTCAATAGTTATTTCTTTTAATTGGTTTGGAGCTTCTGAAAGCTTAAAATTTTTAATAGCATTAATTGTTGCAGTAAATTTAAAACTAGCTGTTTTATATCCTAAATAACTAACCAAAATAGTATAAGCTTCATTTTTAATAAGTTCTATTCTATAATTTCCATCATCATCTGTAATGGCAAATTTTAAGTTTTTAGCAGTATCTATAGGTTTAGCAATTACATTGCCATAAGCTAAAACATTTTGTAAACTATCTTTTACCACTCCTTTTATTTCAACAGTTTGAGAAAACGTAAGTGTACTTACAAAAACATAAAAAATAATAGCAATTTTTTTCTTTAGCATAAATTTAAAACTGATTGTCCGTAATCTTACATAACGTCCGTCACCCTGAACTTGTTTCAGGGTCGTATTCAATAAAACACTGGTTATCAAACGGAAATGAGATGCTGAAACGAGTTCAGCATGACGTTGTTTTTTATTATTACTAATTACGGACATACAAATTTAAAAACCTTTTTTTAAACTCTCCATAGCTTTTTTGCCAATTTCTCTGAATTCTTCCTCTGTAACCTTTTTACCTTGGGTTGGTTTTTTAACAATTACTTCATTTTTAGGGTTTAGTTCTATTTTAATTACATAATATCTATAATTATACATTGATAATTCCATAACAAGTCCTGGAAGTCCTCCATAACCTATTGGTCCAAAAGGTATGTTGATTTCTGGCGTATACCAAACGGTAACAGTTTGTTCAACTTTTCCTTTAGAGCTATTAGATATTTTGGTGGTTATCGCTTTATAGCAATTGTATTCCCCAATTTTTTTTGTTTCATTGATTAAAGTCCAATGTATAGTTTTTTCCTTAATTAAAAATTTTTCTCCATAGGCATCAACTTGCTTCAAATTTTCATTATTATTTTGATTTGAATAATAAATACCACTACCTTCAGGACCAACTGCAATTCCAGTAAACCGGTTTGTTTCAAGGTTTAGAAAATTATCCACCATAAAAATACTTTCATAATTATTAAACCTCAATTTAAAACTTATCGTCTTTAACAAACTTTTAGTGTTTTTATCTATCATTAAAACAGTGTTGTAATATTTAGATTGATTTTCCTTATTCTTTTGAAAACCCCTACTCTCTGAAATAAATTTTGTTGTTTCCTTTCTATAAACTATTTCTCCTTTTTTATTTTGAGCAAAGCCAAGATTTGCCATTAGCATTAAAATAAAAAATATTTTCATTTTCTTCATATTATATTACTTGATTTAAGTTTTTTGAATACCTTAATTGTTATTCAAACATCATCTCCTAAACAATTAAGGTATCTTTTTAATTAGAGTTTAACTTATTAACAAAAATTAGAATAATAATTTTCTGTCCAATAATATGCATCTCCTCCAGCGACCCCATCCATTTCATTTCCAAATTTGAATGCAGCTTCCATACAAGTCATAGGATAGGTTTCAACACTATCCATTTTACTAGAATTATTATTTAAACTGTTTTCAACTACTTTTGCATTAGTAAAACTTACTGTTGCAAAAACAAATACTATTCCTAAAATTATTTTTTTCATTTTTTTAAATTTTAAATTAATTTTTTGGAGTTTTAAACTCCTTTTTATTTTGTTAAAACTGCGAGGTGTATTACTTTTGCAACACTTCCTCTGTTTGTTATATTAGCTATGTCATAGTTAGTGGTTTTAGGTTAAACATTTTATTAGCGTATTGTGTTCTTAAAATTTTACAAACAGAGGATTTTTTACATCGACTCCGTTTGGCTTGAGCTTTTCCGAAAGGCTCATTAAACATATTCCTATTAATAAGAATGAGATTCCTGCCCCTGTCTGCCGACAGGCAGGTTCGCAGGAATGACAATATCTTCACAGGAATAACAATTATTTAAAATATTTAAATGGAAATTTATAGCAATTATTCCTTTCATTTTTACAATTTTTTTTGGGGTTTGTATCTTTTTTCTGGTTAAATGTATAAAAAAAAAAAGACTTGGCAAAATAAACAGTATTTTTTTATTAATAACTTACATGTTTTTTAAAATAATTAACATCTTTTTATAATTAACCCTTTTTCTTCATTTGTGATTAAATTTATACATTAAAGTTATTTTTTTGTAGTTTTATCGGATATCAATCCTATTTCAATGAAAATCTTTCCTTTTAAAGTACTAATTGTCCTATTTCTAACATTTTCAATACTTAGTTGCTCAAAATCGAAAAAACAAAATAATAATAATTACGTACCACAACATTATACCAAAACAGGAACCACCATTACTATGCGTGATGGTGTAAAGTTGTTTACCGTTATTTATGCACCAAAAGATACTAGTAAAAAGTATCCTATTTTATTACAGCGAACTCCTTATAGTTGCAGACCTTACGGCAAAACTAAATTTAGACGGCGTATTGGTCCAAATTCTATTTTAATGAAAGAAGGTAATATTATCGTGTATCAAGATGTTCGTGGGCGTTGGATGAGTGAAGGAACGTATGTTAATATGCGTGCTTATATTCCAAACAAAAAAGATAGTACTGATATTGATGAAAGTTCCGACACCTATGACACTATTGATTGGTTGGTAAAAAACGTTAAAAATAATAATGGGAACGTTGGAACTTGGGGAATTTCGTATCCTGGTTTTTATGCTACTTGCTCAACTATTGATGCTCACCCGGCTTTAAAGGCTTCTTCGCCTCAAGCTTGTATTGGCGATTTCTTTTTTGATGATTTTCACCATAACGGAGCGTATTTATTGAGTTATTTTAGAGCAACTTCCTTATTTGGTACACCAAAAGATAAACCAACAGATACGGCGTGGTACAAACTTCCCAAACTAAATACCAAAGACCAATATCAATTTTTTTTAGATGCCGGACCATTAAGTAATTTAAATCATTATTTTGAATACGAAACATTAGATAAGTCATCGCTAAACAAACAAAATAAAGTTGAAGATTTCTTCTGGAAGGAATTAACCAATCATCCAAATTATGATGAAAACTGGCAGAAAAAAGCAATTATTCCGCATTTAAAAAACATCAAGTCTCACGTGGCTACAATGATAGTTGGTGGCGAATTTGATGCTGAAGATTTATACGGTGCTTTAGAAACTTATAAAACTATTGAAAAATACAATCCAAATAATTATAATACTTTGGTTTTTGGCCCGTGGAGTCACGGACAATGGGCAAGAACAAAAGTTAGAAATAGTGTTGGAAACTTCTACTTTGGAGATTCCATTTCTTTAAATTTTCAGAAAAATGTGGAAACTAAATTTTTTAATCACTTTTTAAAAGAAAATGGCGATAAAAATTCTGGTTTACCTGAAGCTTATGTATATGATTCTGGATCAAAAAAATGGGAATCTTTTACAACTTGGCCACCTAAAAATACTAAAAAAATAAAATACTATTTAGCTGATAATCAATTATTAGCAGTTAAAAAACCACTAGAAAAAGGAATTAAATTTATTAGTGATATTAAAAAACCTGTTCCGTATTCTGAAGATATTAAAACGGTATTTACTCCGCGAAAATATATGACGGATGACCAACGTTTTGCTGCCAGACGAAGTGATGTTTTAGTTTTTGAAACACCCGTTTTAGAAAATGATTTAACATTAATTGGCGAAATTAAAGCTCATTTAAAAGTAGCAACTACAGGTACCGATGCCGATTGGATTGTAAAAGTAATTGATGTTTTTCCGGCAGATACACAAGACCAAGAAGGAATGCAAGATCATTTAAAAATGAGTAATTATTTTTTAATGGTTCGTAGTGAAGTAATGCGAGGAAAATTCAGAAATAGTTTTACGTATCCTGAACCTTTTATTCCTAATAAAAAAACAGCCGTTAACTTTGTGCTACAAGACATTAATCACACCTTTAAAAAAGGACATAGGTTACAAATACAAGTACAAAGTACGTGGTTTCCTTTAATTGATTTGAATCCGCAAACTTTTGTTCCTAATATTTTCAAAGCAAAAAAAGAAGATTTTAAAACACAAACTCACACTGTTTTTACCGATTCTAATATTGAGTTTTCAGTTTTAAATTAAAAAATCTAAAACTGTTTATTTAAAATTAACAGTTCTAGGTTACTAAGGTTATATTTATCTTTCAACCTAAGCTTGACATAAGGTTCACGATAAACAACGGAAAATCATAGTGTCATTGCCAAAATTATAAACGGCAGTGCATAATTTGAAGCAATCTCAATGTTTTTAGTAAGATTGCTTCTTCTTTCCGTTGCACTTCAATCATCGCAATGACGCAGACTATTGATTTTCAGCCCTGCAATTATTTTCTTATATAAAACTCAGGTTTTCAATTAACTAAACCAAAATTATTGTTATTGTTGAAAATAATACTAAATAAATAATAATAGCTGTTTTCCAAAAGGAATTTGCCTTTCTAAGTCCCATAAAAAAGAAAGAAATTCCTAAAAACTTAACCGTAGTAAATCCAATAATTATAGCAATTATGTATTTATAATGCGAAAAATTAGTACTTACTAATGCCGATGAAATTGTTAACAGCACTAACAACATCCAAACTTTTAATAATTGTGATTTTTCCATAGTTAAAAGATTAAATAAATTACAGGAAAAATTAATAACCAAATTAAATCGCACATATGCCAAAAGGCAGCACTTGCTTCAACATCTTCTATTTTAGCGTTGGTTTTATTTTTAGTTAAATCGTGCTGCATAAATAACAAAATTACCAATCCAACCAATAAGTGAATAACATGAAACAACGTAAGCAACCAATAAAATGTAAAAAATGTATTGTACCCAATGGTTAAGCCTACTTCAATTTTTCCATAATATTCAAATCCTTTTAAAGCTAAAAATAACACGCCACCTAACATGGTTAATTTTAAAAATAAAGAAGATTTTTTCAGATTATTCTCTTTAAAATACTCAACGGAAAGTGCCATAAAAAATCCGCTACTAATTAATATTATAGTGTTTATTGTACCAATAGTTGTATTTAAATGCATTCTAGAAATATGAAACATTTCTGGTTCATGTTTACCATAAACTATCATTGCAATTAAGGCTGCTCCAAAAGTTACCAATTCTAAAAAAATAAGAATCCACAGTAAAATACCTCCTGGCGGATAATAAATGTTTTTATAATTTATTTGTTGAGTACTTGCCATTATTATTTTTAATCCCAGTCTAGCAATCGTTTTTGACCTTCTAATTTTTGTATTTCTGTTATATCTTGTGACATTTCAATTACACCTCTGTATTTTTTATTATTATCACGAATTGCAAAATAGCGAATATGAATAATTCTCCCTTTAAAATTAAACCAAAATTCAGCTACATCTTTAGTGCCAGCTTTAAACTCTGCAACAATTTTTAATACCATATTTACACTTTTTGGTGGATGGCAAAATTTTACTTCACGCCCAATAATTCCCTTGCTACGAGAAAAAACTCGGTCATCGCCTCTATTGTAAAATATTACCTTATCATTTTCATCAACATAAGTAATATCAATAGGTAAAAATCGCAATAATAAATTTACTTGTTCGGGTGTCATATAGCCTTCGTCGTAATGAAAGGTATTATCTAGGGAAAAAGATAAATCTCGCTCCGTAAAATCTTCACTAGGGTGAATATATTTTTCTTCTATTATTGCAGGATAAGGTGCTGGTTTTTTAGCTAACATCCACCCAATTTCTTCATCTCCCACATAAAACTCTTTCCATTCATCTTCGGTTAACAAATCCATTGAATTAGGAAATAAACGAGCATCTTCTATGCTTAATAAGCGTTTAATTCCTTCAATTAAATAGGGAAGATTTTCAATTATTTTTGAAGTATTTTTCTCTTCATTATAGGTTTTTAATAATCGTATTTGGTCTCGTAAATTATCATGAAAAGACCACATTCCTTGGCTTGGACCTTCCCATCCATGTTTTTCTAAATAAGGAAATAACTGATTTTCTTTACGTACAAATCGCTTTTCAATGGTAGCTAATTGATTGAATATATTATAATATTTCTGAAAATCTTCAACAGGATTTACTTTGTCTAACTCAACTAATAATTTTTGAATTAAAGCACTTTCTTTATAATATACTTTTACAGGATGACCTGCTGGTAATTTTTCTACTTCGGATAAAAATGAGTTCATTTTTTATTTTTTTAGTTGTAATAATTGAGTTATGCTATAATTTTTAAAACTTTTGGAAATAATATATTTTTTTCAAAATGAATATATTTATGCAACTTAAATTCAAATTCATGTAGCTTTTGATATAAAAGTTTATATGAACTACAAGCACTTTCTGGCACCGTATAATTAGATGATAATTTTACGATTTCTTTAAAGGAATTAATCATTAAATTTTGGGCAATATCATTTTGATAAATTATATTACTAAAATCTTTTTTTAGTTTAGAATTAATTTTATTGTTTGATTTATCTATTTTCTCAATTAAAGGAAGTAAATTTAATTTTGAGGCTTCAATCATTTTGGTAAAAGCAAAAGCAATTTCTTTAAATAAAGTATTTATTTCAATAACTTCTTGATGCTGATTTCCATGAACTTCTGCAACCTTTTTTGCTAATGGTAATAATTGTTGAATATTTTCATTGAAATAATTATAATATACCTTTTCTACTTCGTGTGTTAAATTATTTAAATCTAAATTTATTGGGTTAACTTCACTTGATATTTTGGTTGCTATTGTTTCTATTTCATTTTTTAAAACTTCAAACGCTACTCCACTTTCTTTACAAGCTACTTCCATTGTAACTCCGCCACCACAACAAAAATCTATTTTATATTTACTAAAAACACGATCAGATCCCATATTTTTAGCTACAATTTCTGCTACGGTATTTTGTTTGGTTATCTCCATTATTTTGTCTGTTTTTTTTATCTTGCAAAGATAATATATTAAGACTTATTTATCCTTTATTATTGAATTTTTAAGGAGATATTAACGTATCATTAGTTACCAATATTACAATTATAAACTTAAAACTGATTATTCGTAACCTTACATAACGTCCTCCACCCTGAACTCGTTTCAGTCTCATATTCAATAAAACACGGGTTATCAAACAGAAATGAGATGCTGAAACGAGCCTGCCTTGCCGACCTTTAGATTTGTAAAGTAAAGATTTTCTTATTTATTAAGTATTTTTACTTTACAAAAAAAGAATGGGGTGAACTTAGCCTGCCGCTAGATTTTAGGTCTATTGCCTGTATTAGTCCCCATTCTTAATTAACCGATTACA
>NZ_JAKIUR010000021.1 GCF_021647475.1 Lutibacter sp. | reverse complement strand
TATTTCCTAAAAAATTATATTGATTTGTATCGATTTTATGTGAACGCATTTGACAAGGTTTTATGCACCAAGATACTAAAAACTGGTCTTTTTTGAACCCTATTTTGGTAATAAAAACAACTAAAAACACTATTAAAACTATCTTCTTGTAATAAAATAGGTTCGACTAATTAATAACTTTGACAACTATAAATCAACTGATTATCTAGCTTTTATCAAAGAAAAAGTGTGAGTTTGCCCTGATTAAAGAGTAGCGTTTAGGTTATTTAAAAATAAGCTGACCTACGTTTTGCACATTAACATCAACAATTGGAGGTTTATTAAATGAAATTACATTACCAACGGAATGAATACTTCCTGTTAAACTTTCTATTGGAAAAATTAACATATCATTAGAGCTTGTTTGGGCAACATTTATGTTTTTTGCTTTAAAATTTTCACCTTCAAAACGCGTGTCGCCATTTGAAAAATTGATATCTAAATTATTGGTGGTTCCAGTTAAATGCAATGTAGCAATACCGTTACTCCATATTCTAACCTTATCATTTTGGATAGCTAAATTAATATCACCAACGGATAAATACTTCCGTTTATCTCCAACAGACATTAAATATAATGATGGATAAGTAAGCGTGTTGGTTGCCGTAATATTTTGTTCTGAAGCATTTCTAATTTCCGTTAAATTAGGTGAAGTAACATATACTTTGGTTATGCCATAATCTCTAAAAAAATTACAAGTATTATTGTTAATTAACACCAAACGATTATCAACCACAGAAACACTAATATCTGGCATTAAGTTTTTACCAGTTTCTACAAGCACTTTTTGAGTTGAACCTTGGGTAATAATTAGTTCAATTTTATCATGAACTACTATTTTAGTAAAGTCATTCACCGTAAATTCTTTTTGAATTTTTTCTCCAGCAGTCTGCCAGCAATTACCTGCTTTTTCAGAATTGCAGCTTGTCAAAATTAGTATTGTAAAAAAATAAAGAAGTTTTTTCATACGTTTATTTAAAATTTATAACCTAATCCTATTTCTAATCCTTCTGCTCTAAATAAATTTACTTTTAGGGTGATTTCAGAAAACCAATGATTTCCTAATTTATATTTAAATCCAAATCGTTCATAAATTCTACTTACATACGAAAATGGATAATAAGCATAATATCCAATTTGAGTTACAAAAGCAAAATGATTTTGTGTGAGTTCATGACCAACAAAAACTCCAATTCTATTATAATCGTTTGCATCATAATTTTTCCCAGTAGAAATAGCTTCATTTTTAATGTATTCTTTTAAAAATCTAGAATTAAAAAAATCTGTTCCAATAGTAAATGTTGAGTACTGATTTAGGAATTTACTACCATAAAAAGTAAACGTATAAAAAGGAAATAAACCACTATCAATTACCAAAGATTCGTTATAACCAGTTCTAACAAGTATATTATAGTTCCATTTAGAAGAGTTTTTTGAAGTTAATACGTGTTTTTCTGATGGTTTTTCGGTACTATTAGAATTTTGATATTTAATTCCTAAATGAAGTGAAACCGTATTAATACCCAAATTCGGATTTTTAAAAGCGATGTTTGAAAAATGCACTAAACTAACTCCTGAAGAAACAGTAAGATTTTTATTTAAGAAATAGTTAAAATAATTTAATTTCAAAAATGCTGAGACTAACAAATGCGAACCCAACGCAAAATTTTGATTATTTGAAATTGCATTATAAGGATGATTTGCATAACCTAAACCAAAGCCAGTGGAAAGTTTTAGATTTTTATGCTTAGAAGATAAATGGTATGTGTAATGTCTATAACCACCAATTGCTTCTCCTAAAATACTAGAATTATAATTTAAATATAATAATGAAAATCCTTTTTCAGGATAATTATACAACCTATTGAACTTAGATTTTTGATTGTTTTTAGTATTAAATAAAAACATAAATCCATAACTATTTCCTTGAATAGCATTATGGAGCGATTTATCATGCTCAATGTTTTTTCCAATAAAAAAATCACTTTCTATACTTTTAAAAAAAGAAGTATTTTGTGCTGAGATACTAACACTTAAAATTAAAAATAATATGTAAATTTTGTGTTTCATATTATAGTCTAATTCCTACTCCAAATTCAACTGTTTCTGCATTGGCAGCATGTGCTTTTAATCGAATGCTAGCAAACCATTTTTTATTGATGTATCTTTTTAAACCAAGCGTTTCATAATAAATAGCTTGATATACATAAGGTGTTTTAATATAGTAGCCCAAACTGGTTTCTATGGATAGCTTATTGATAAATAATTCGTGACCAATAAACAGTCCTATTCTAGAAAATTCATGGGCTTCTTTTAAATGAGAAAAAGGAATGGTTTTGTTAATTTCATAAAAATCTTTTACAATTGGAGAAATATATAAATCTAAGCCAAGTTGTAATGCTGAAATTCTATTAATTCTTTTATCCGCATAAACTGAAGCTACAAAAAAAGCACGCTGTCCGCTACCAATAATTTCAGATTCATTTACACCTCCTCGAATAGCAATATTAAGTTTTATAGGTTCTGTAAATTTTTTAGATTCAGTAGATGGAATAAAGGTATTATTATTTAGTTTAGGTGTTAAATTATAATTTAATCCTATGGTAAAAGCCCATAAATTAACTCCAGAATTAGGTGATTTTACATTTGAATTTGAGGCATGAATAAAGGTTAATCCTGTATTAAATCCGATATTTTTAAAAATGTTTTCGTGTTGGTAATACACTTTAAAATAAGTACTTGAGTTTAAATACGTACCAAAAGCAGTATTTTTATTATTAGTAACTTTATTATACGGATGCGTATTATAAGCCAACCCAATTCCAGTTCTAACAATAAGTTGATTTTTATATAATCGATTTAATAAATAGAAATTATAATGTCCGTAAACGGCATATAATTTCCCTAATATTTCAGAATGGTAATCATAAATTCCTAATGAATAACCAAAATCAGGATAATTAAAACGTTCTTGCCAATTTTCTTCTCCAAAACTTCGCTTATTATAACTTAATATAAATCCTGTTGGATGACCTTGCAAAAAAGCCGTAGCATCTGGATTATGAGCGATAATATTTCCATATAAATAATCTACTTGAAGATAAGATGAATAAGATAATTTTGTTTGTCCAAAGTTTAGAAAACAACTTAGTGACAATAATAAAGTTAAAATTTTTTTCATCAATTTGAGGAAATTAATTAAGTTTAAAATGAATTTGTTCTTTTTTTAATTTCTCTAATAATTCGTTAGAAATATTCACTTTAAAACTTCTGCTTGGCATGGTCAGCTTTAAATTTTCTTTGGGCTCAAAAATAGTAAATTGTATTGGTTTTTTGCCTTCGTAATTTTTTAAAACTTCATTTATCTTTTTAATATTTTTCTTAGTTACATCATTATTTAATAAGTTGATAGTTAATTTTTTAGAAAATTTTTCCAAAATATCTGCTAGCAATTGAATGTTAGTATAAGACAATCTAACATCGGTTTTATTCCAGCTTTGACGACAACTAATTTTTAGATATAAAAAAGAATTCATTACTAAAAAATGTCTAAATTTTAGATACTCTTCACCAAAAATTCTAAATTGATAAGATCCGGAATAATCTTCTAAAGTAAACATTGCCCAGCCATTTCCTTTTTGATTGGTTCGGTGTTCAACACTAGAAACAATACCCCCAACTGATGCATCTTTATTAAGTAAAGCGTCCAAATTTTCAAATTCTGAAAGTGGTGTTTTACAATAGGTTTCCATTTCCGTTTTAAAATTGTCTAAAGGATGACCAGAAATATAAATACCAATTACTTCTTTCTCTTTAGATAACTTTTCCATTATTCCCCAATTTTCACAAAATGGAATTTCAGGTTCTGGGAATTGAATTTCAGAAGTTTCTCCAAATAATGAAACCTGAGAAGAATTTTTATTATCCTGATATTTATTCCCAAATCTAATTGCCTTTTCTATAAATGAAATGTTACGTTCATCTTGTAAAAAATATTGAGCTCTATTAGTTGGCGTAAAGGAATCAAGCCCACCAGCCAAAACCAATCCGTCAATGGCTCTTTTAGTAACCGTGCGTAAATCAACTCTTTTAGTTAAATCGAAAATGGAATTGTAGTTGCCATTTTTCTTTCGTTCTTCAACAATTGCAGCTACGGCATTGGCACCAACGCCTTTTATAGCTCCCATTCCAAAGCGAATTGCACCTTGCTGGTTAACGGCAAATTTATAGTACGATTCATTAATGTCGGGTCCTAAAACTGCTATTCCGGCACGCTTGCATTCTTCCATAAAAAAGGTAACCTGCTTAATATCATTCATATTATTTGAAAGTACTGCAGCCATAAATTCCGCAGGATAATATGCTTTTAAATAAGCGGTTTGGTAGGCAATATAAGCGTAACACGTAGAGTGCGATTTGTTAAATGCATAAGCTGCAAAAGCTTCCCAATCCCTCCAAATTTTCTCTAAAATTTCTTTAGGATGATTATTTGCAATACCTCCTTTTAGAAACTTAGGTTTTAGTTCTTGAAGTAAAGCAAAAATCTTTTTCCCCATTGCTTTTCGCAATTGATCTGCTTCACCTTTGGTGAAATTTGCTATTTTTTGGGACAGCAACATTACTTGCTCCTGATAAACCGTAACGCCATAAGTTTCTTTTAAATACTCTTCCATTTCTGGCAAATCGTATTCAATAGCTTCTTTCCCGTGTTTACGCATAATAAAAAGCGGAATGTATTCCATTGGACCTGGACGATACAGTGCATTCATAGCAATTAAATCTGCAAATTCTGTAGGTTTTAATGCTTTTAAATGTTTTTGCATTCCTAGAGATTCATACTGAAAAACACCAACTGTTTCCCCTTTTTGAAACAACTCAAAGGTTTTAAAATCATCCAAAGGAAAATCATCAGGAATTAACTCTTTGCCATGAATTGCTTTTATAATTTTAATGGTGTCTTTTATTAGGGTTAATGTTTTTAATCCTAAAAAGTCCATTTTAAGTAATCCTGCACTTTCAACCACGCTGTTATCATATTGTGTAACATACATGTCTGAATCTTTAGCTTTACCTACTGGAATTAAATTGGTAATGTCTTCAGGAGTAATTATTACTCCACAAGCATGAATTCCAGTATTTCTAACTGTGCCTTCTAAATTGTAAGCTTGATTTATGGTACGAGCTTCTAAGTCATCACCTTCTGATAATCTAATAAGTTCGGTTACACAATCATAATCTTCTTTGCGTAGTTCTTTTATTTTTGCTTTGCTTTCTTCATCGTCTCCAAATATGTTTTTCAGTTTAATATTTGGAACAAGTTTTGCAATTCTATCGGCATCAGAAAGTGGTAAATCTAAAGCTCTGGCAGTATCTCTAATAGAAGATTTGGCAGCCATTGTACCGTAAGTTACAATTTGTGCAACTTGATTGGCTCCATACTTTTCAATTACAAAATCTAATACTTTTTGTCTTCCTTCATCATCAAAATCTATATCAATATCGGGTAATGATACACGATCAGGATTTAAAAAACGTTCAAAAAGGAGATTGTATTTAATTGGGTCAATATTAGTAATCCATAAACAGTAAGCAACTACTGAACCCGCAGCAGAACCCCGACCAGGACCAACGGAAACTCCCATTTTTCGTGCTTCTAAAATAAAATCCCAAACAATTAAAAAATAACCAGGATAACCAGTCATTTCAATAATTGACAACTCAAAATCTAACCGCTCTTGTGTTTCTTTATCTAAAGTATCACCATATCTTTTTTTAGCACCTTCAAAAGTTAAGTATTTTAAATATGCATTTTCACCTCTAACACCTCCATCTTTTTCATCTTCTGGATTTATAAATTCATTGGGAATAGTAAACTTAGGAAGTAAAACATCACGTTGTAAATTATAAATTTCAATTTGATCTGTAATTTCTTTAATATTGGTTATGGATTTAGGAATGTCTGAAAACAACATTTTCATTTCCTCTTGAGATTTGAAATAATATTCTTCATTTGGAAGTCCATTTCGGTAGCCTCTTCCTTTTCCTATTGGTGTGGCAAATTTCTCATTTTCTTTTACACACAATAAAATATCATGTGCTTCTGCATCTTCTTGTTTGGTATAAAAAGTATTGTTAGTTGCAATTAATTTAACGTGATGTTTTTTTGAAAACTGAATTAAAACTTCATTTACGTGATTTTCATTTTCTTGTTGATGACGCATAATTTCTAAATAGAAATCAGCTCTAAATTGTTCTTTCCACCACAATAATGCTTCTTCAGCTTGATTTTCACCAATATTTAGAATTTTATTAGGAATTTCGCCTTGCAAATTTCCAGATAACACAATTAAATCTTCCTTATATTGAGCTATTATTTTTTTATCAATTCTTGGTACATAGTAAAAACCTTCGGTATTAGAAAGCGATGACATTTTTGCTAAATTATGATAGCCATTTCTGTTTTTCGCTAAAAATACTACTTGGTATCCATTATCTTTATGCGTTCTATCCAAATGGTCTTCACAAACATAAAATTCACATCCAACAATTGGAGTTATGGGTTTTTTTTCTTTTTCTTCGTCTGATTTGGATTCGTTAAAAGTTGCTACTGAACTATTATATTTAATGGCGTCTCTAATAAAATAATAAGAACTCATCATATTGCCAATATCAGTAATGGCAACAGCAGGCATATTAAATTCAATAGCTGCATTTAGCAATTGTTGAACGTTGGAAGTAGATTGAAGAATTGAAAATTGAGAATGACAATGTAAATGGATAAACGAAGCTTTTTTTAGCTCATCACTTAATGCTATTTTTTTGGAGGTGGCATTAAAATTATTCTTAGATTCAGTTTTTAATTTTTCACTTTCTTCTTTTAAGTTGATATGCTTGATTCCTACAACTTTAATAGTAGTTGGATTTTTAGTCTCAAACTTTTTGAAATAATCAGAGTCTGTTTTAAGTTGTTCTGCAGTATATTTTCTTTGACGAATTAATTCTAAAAAACAACGTGTAGTTGCTTCTACATCGGCAGTAGCATTATGTGCATCTCCAAACGGAGTATTAAATAAATGTTGATGTAATTCGGTTAATGTTGGAAGTTTAAATTTTCCATACCTACCTCCAGAAATTTGACATAAACTAGCTGTTACTTCAGTACAAGTATCTAAAACTGGCATTTTATTTAAAGAAGTGCTTATTTTAGTCCTAAAATATTCGCAACCCATAATATTTAGGTCAAATTTTACATTTTGACCGACAATAAAAGTTGCTTTTGAAATAGCTTCATTAAAAATTTCTAAAACCTTTTCTAATTCTTCTCCTTTTTCTGCTGCTAGTTGCGTTGAAATACCGTGAATTTGCTCTGCATCATAAGGAATATTAAATCCGTTTGGTTTTATTAAAAAATCTTGATGTTCCACTATATTACCTAGTTCATCATGCAATTGCCAAGCAATTTGAATACACCTTGGCCAATTGTCAGTATCGGTTATTGGAGCATTCCATCGTTTAGGTAAACCAGTAGTTTCAGTATCAAAAATTAAAAACATGCAGCAGTTATTTTGTGTGAAAAATGAGGTTTTAAAAGTATGAATTTAATAAGTGCTAGGCTTTTAAATCTCTTAAATTTTATTAACAAAATAAAAAAACACTAAGTTTTAAAGGTAGCATTTAAATAGAATTTGCACATATGAGAATCACTTAAAATTAATTGTATAAAAATCTAATGAAAATCATTTTTCAAGAATTCAATAATCGTTAATTTTGTTGAATTAAACTATTGTTAGAATTACAATTATGGTAAAATTTGATTTAAATAGTTTTAAAAGCGTTGACCTTGATAGTTTTGTAAAACATGAAGGTATTATATCTAAAATTTCAAAAAGTGCTGTTACGGTTACGTTGTTAGAAAGCACAAATTGTGAAACTTGCAATGCCAAAGGTGCTTGCGGAGCATCCGAATCAAATATAAAAGAAATAGAAATTATTGATACAAATGATTCGCATAAACTCAACGAAATAGTTAATGTTATTTTAAAAAAAGAATTAGGTCTAAAAGCTGTTTTTTGGGCGTATGTTTTTCCGTTTATACTGATGCTTTTTACATTGATACTAGCATTACTCTTTTTAAAAGAATGGATTGCGGGTTTGTTATCCATTTTGGTTTTAATACCCTATTATTTTGTAATTTACTTAATGAAAAAACCGTTAGAAAAAATATTCAAGATTTCAATATTAAAAAATTAATTAAGAATGACAGTTTCGGTTTTATATAGTGTTTTGTTATTAGCTTCTTTAGGATTTATTGCAGCAGGAGTGTTGTATGTGGTTTCTAAAAAGTTTTACGTATATGAAAACCCTTTGATTGCCGAAGTTGAAGAATTATTGCCTTCAGCTAACTGTGGAGGATGTGGCTCTCCTGGATGTAAATCTTTTGCTGAGAAATTGGTGAATACAGAAGATATTTCCGATTTATTTTGTCCGGTTGGTGGTAATGCTGTTATGAAATTAGTTGCTGCTACTTTAGGGAAAGAAGTAGCTGAAAAAGATCCTACGGTAGCTGTTGTACGTTGCCAAGGAGGATGTGATGTTCGTCCAAAAAATACAGAATACCAAGGACCAAGAACTTGTGCAATTTCGGCTATGATTTTTAGTGGAGAAACGGATTGCCAATATGGTTGCTTAGGTGATGGAGATTGTGTAAATGCATGCAAGTTTGATGCCATGTACATGGATAATGAAACTGGATTACCTGTTGTTATTACGGATAAATGTACTTCTTGTGGTGCTTGTGTTGATGCTTGTCCAAGAGATATTATAGAAATGCGTCCTAAAAATAAACGTGATTTAAAAGTTTTTGTTGGCTGTTTAAATGAAGACAAGGCTGGAATTGCAAAAAAAGCTTGTGCTGTAGCTTGTATTGGTTGTTCAAAATGTGAAGATGTGTGTCCAAAAGACGCTATTACAATGATAAATAATTTAGCATACATTGACCCTGTACTTTGTACATTATGTAGAAAATGCGTTCTTGTATGTCCAACACATTCAATTATTGAAACTAATTTTCCTCCAAGAAAAGAAAAAGTTATAAAAGTTAAATTAGTAAAACTTCAAACCAATGCTTAAAACTTTCCCCAAAGGAGGTATTCACCCTCCTGAAAACAAGTTAACGGTTTTAAAAAAAATTAAGAAAATGCCTTTACCAAAAGTGGTATATATTCCTATATCACAGCATATTGGTATTCCTTCAGTAATTGTAGTTGAAGTAAAAGAGAAGGTTCAAAAAGGGCAGGTTATCGCCAAATCGGGCGGGCTTGTTTCTTCAAATATACATTCTCCAGTAACTGGTACGGTAACAAAATTGGATAAAATTATTGATTCTAGTGGCTATAAAAAGCAATGTATTGTAATTAGAACGGATGTAAAAGACCCTTCTAATTTAGAAGAGATTGAATATCCTTTAAAAGAAGAAATAACCTTAACTTCTAAAGAAATTTTACAGCGAATTGCTGATTATGGTATTGTTGGTTTGGGTGGAGCTACATTTCCTTCACATGTTAAATTGAGTATAAAAAAAGATAAAAAAATTGATTGTTTGGTAGTTAATGGTGTAGAATGTGAACCTTATTTAACTGCTGACCACAGATTAATGCTTGAAAAAACGAAAGAGATTGTAATTGGTATTAAAATTTTAATGTATGCTTTAAGTGTTGACAAAGTGATTATTGGAATTGAAAATAATAAAAAGAATGCAATATATGCTTTTTTAAAAGCTACAAAAGAAGAAGAAAATATAAATGTAGCAGCATTAAAAGTTAAATATCCGCAAGGAGGTGAAAAGCAATTGGTAAAAGCGTTGCTAAAAAGAGAAGTTCCTAAAAATGGTTTGCCACTTGATGTGGGTGTAATTGTACATAATGTTGGAACTATTTTCGCCATTTATCAAGCGGTACAAAACAATGTGCCTTTAACAGAAAGAGTTGTTACCGTTACTGGTAAAAAAATGAACTACCTCGACGCAAGCATACGAGGTATCAAATAGGAAATTCCTTTTTTATTTCGACGCAGAGCGTCGGGGAATTAAACCCAAAAAACAATTAAAAAATCCATCTAACTATTGGGTAAAAATAGGAACACCAATTACCGATTTAGTAAATGAAGTTGGTGGTTTACCTGAAGGAACACGTAAACTGGTAAATGGAGGCCCAATGATGGGGAAAGCTATTAAAAACACCGATGTTCCGGTAACTAAAGGAACTTCTGGAATTTTAGTTATTTCTGAGGATGAAGCGAGTAGAGGTGAGCAGCAAAATTGTATTCGTTGTGGTAAATGTGTTTCTGTTTGCCCTATGGGATTAGAGCCAAATTTGTTGATGGATTTATCAGAAAAAGGTTTTTATGAAAAAGCTTCTTCAGAAGATATTATGACATGTATTGAATGTGGCTCATGCAGTTATGTGTGCCCATCTCATCGTCCATTATTAGATTATATTCGATTTGGAAAAAATATTGTTAAAAAATTAGAAATAGTTAAAAATTAAAAATGAGTAATCCACCTATTATAATTTCAGCATCACCACACATACATTCTGAAGAATCATTAAAAAAAATAATGTATGATGTAGTTATAGCCTTAGTTCCTGCTTTTTTGGTTTCATTATATGTGTTTGGCATTAATGCATTTATAGTTGCTGCAGTAGCTGTAGTTTCATGCTTGTTATTTGAATATTTAATACAAAAATATTTGTTAAAAACTAATATAACTATTTGGGATGGATCGGCATTAATTACGGGAATTTTATTAGCCTTTAATTTACCCTCTGGATTGCCAATTTGGATGGTTATTGTTGGAAGCTTGTTTGCTATTGGCGTTGTAAAAATGTCGTTTGGAGGACTTGGTTTTAATATTTTTAATCCAGCTTTAGCAGCTAGGGTTTTTTTACTAATTTCTTTTCCAGTTCAAATGACAATGTGGCCAACAGCCGTTGTAAATAATACTCAATTGATTGACGGAGTTACTGGAGCAACAACATTAGGTATTATTAAAGAAGGATTAATGTATGGAGATACAATGACGGATTTAAGTTCTAAAATACCTTCAACTTTGGATATGTTGTTAGGAATTACAGGAGGTTCAATAGGTGAAATTTCAGCATTAGCCTTATTAATTGGCGGAGCATATCTTTTATACAAACGTGTAATATCTTGGTATATTCCAATAATAATGTTAGCTACAATTACTATAATGACTGGTGTTTTTTGGCTAATAAATCCTGAACAATATGCAAACCCCTTAATTCAATTGTTATCAGGAGGAGCTATTTTAGGTGCTTTTTATATGGCAACTGACTTAGTTACAAGCCCTATAACTAAAAAAGGGATGATTGTTTTTGCAATAGGAATAGGCGTAATTACTGTAGTTATTAGGCTTTTTGGTGCATATCCTGAAGGTGTATCCTTTGCAATATTAATAATGAACGCATTTGTTCCTTTAATAAATACTTATTTCAAACCAAGACGATTTGGCTCAGAAATTAAATCTAAAATTTTATAATTATGGGTAAAAAGAAAGATACATTTTTTAATATGGTGATATCACTTTTGGTAATTACTGTTGTTTCAGGATTTTTATTAGGGTATGTTAACGATTTAACTATGGCACCAAAAGCGAAAGCCCGATTGCAAAAAAAGGTTAATGCATTAAAAATAGTATTGCCCAAGTTTGATAATAATCCAGTTGAAAATGTAAAAAGGGTTAAATCGGAAAAAGTTAAAGATAGTATTGAAATTTATACGGCGTATGCAAATAAGAATAAAGTAGGGATCGCTGTAACGGGTTCCTCAGAAAAAGGATTTAATGGCTTAGTGAAATTAATGATTGGTTTTAAACCGAATGGAGATATACAAGATATCCAAATATTAGATCAGAAGGAAACACCTGGTTTAGGAACAAAAATGACAAAAGAAAAATTTTTAAAGCAATTCAGAGGCAAAAATCCATCTACCTATAAATTAAAAGTAAAAAAGGACGGCGGTGATATTGATGCTTTAACAGGTGCAACCATTAGTTCAAGAGCATTTGCTGAATCTGTTCAAATAGCTTATGATGAATTTGTGAAAACTATAGATTCTATTTAAGTACCTAAAAATCAAAAATTATGGTCAGTAAAATAAATCAAAAGGAAAATTTTATAAAAGGAATTGTAAAAGAAAATCCAACTTTTGTACTGTTATTAGGTATGTGTCCAACGTTGGGTGTTACAACATCAGCATTTAATGGTTTTGGAATGGGGGTGGCAACCTTGTTTGTTTTGGTAATGTCAAACATTGTTGTTTCACTCGTAAAAAACCAAATACCAAGTAAAGTTCGTATTCCTGCTTTTATCATTATTATAGCCACATTTGTAACAGTTGTAGAAATGGTATTAGAAGCATTTGTTCCTTTTTTGTATGAGCAATTAGGGATTTTTATTCCTTTAATTGTTGTAAACTGTATAATTTTAGGAAGAGCCGAAGCGTTTGCATCAAAAAATGATGTTTTTTCTTCCATCATTGATGCTTTTGGAATGGGATTAGGATTTGTAATTGCATTGACAATTTTAGGTGCAACACGTGAATTATTAGGTAATGGAAGTGTATTTGATTTTAAATTAACTTCTGAAAACGCAAATACTTTTATTATTTTTATTTTGCCTCCCGGAGCTTTTATTGCTTTAGCGTATTTAACCGTTATATTTAATAAACTAACTTCTAAAATAACAGGATAATGGAATATATTGTAATACTTATAGCCGCAGTTTTTGTAAATAACATTGTTTTATCTCAATTTTTAGGAATTTGTCCATTTTTAGGTGTTTCTAATAAAGTTTCAACCTCAATAGGAATGTCTGGTGCCGTTTTGTTTGTCATGACAATTGCTACCATAGTTACCTATTTGCTATATCAATATATTTTGGTTCCGGCAGGATTAGATTATTTAAAAACAATTTCATTTATTTTAGTTATTGCGGCTTTGGTTCAAATGGTTGAAATTATGTTAAAAAAAGTAAGTCCGCCGTTATATAAGGCTCTGGGCGTATTTTTACCATTGATTACAACAAATTGTGCTGTATTAGGTGTAGCAATTTTAGCATTAGGATTAGAAAATGGAAGTTTATTAAAAGCAACATTTTTTGCTATGGCTAATTCACTCGGTTTTGCTTTAGCTCTAATTTTATTTGCAAGTATTAAAGAACATTTAGAGCTTGCAAACATCCCAAAAGGAATGAAAGGAGTTCCAATTAATTTATTAGTGGCGGGTCTTTTATCACTTGCTTTCTTGGGTTTTACAGGTTTAGTCTAAAAGATACTTAAATAAAGTGTGTTATTTTAAAAATAACTCAGTATCTTTGCCCACTCAAAAAAATTAATAACCAAGGTCGAGAACCTTAAAAATTAAAACAAATGCCAGTAAAAATTAGATTACAAAGACACGGTAAAAAAGGAAAACCATTCTATTGGATAGTAGCTGCAGATGTACGCTCAAAAAGAGATGGTAAGTACCTAGAAAAAATTGGAACTTATAATCCAAACGTAAACCCAGCAGCTATTGATTTAGATATAGATGGAGCTGTAAAATGGTTACAAAATGGAGCACAACCAACAGATACAGCAAAAGCAATTTTATCTTATAAAGGAGCAATGTTAAAAAACCATTTAGTTGGTGGAGTTAGAAAAGGTGCTTTAACAGAAGAACAAGCCGAAGAAAAATTTCAAGCTTGGGTTGCTGAAAAAGAAAATAAAATTAACGCTAAAAAAGATGGATTAGCACAAGCTGATGCTAAAACAAAAGCTGAAATTTTAAAAGCTGAAGCAAAAATAAATGAAGAACGTTTAGCTGCTGTAAAAGAAGTTGAAGAAGAAGCTATTAAAGCAGAAGCAGATGCAAAAGCTGCTGCAAAGGCTGCAGAAGAAGTAGTTGAAGAAAAAGCTCCTGAAACTATTGATGATGCACAAGCTGCAGCATCTGATGAAGGAAAAGCAGAATAATTTAGTTAACGATAATGCGTAAAGAAGATTGTTTTTATTTAGGCAAAATCGTTAGAAAACATAGTTTTAAAGGGGAAGTTGTAGCAAAATTAGATACAGACGAACCTGAACTTTATACAAATTTGGAATCAATTTTTGTTGCTTTTGGCAGCCAACTGGTTCCTTTTTTTATTGAAAAAAGTTTGCTTCAAAAAGGAAATCAATTACGGCTAAAAATAGAAGATGTAAATAGTGAAGCTGAAGCTGATGAAATTTTAGGAGGAGAAATTTATTTACCATTAAAATTTTTACCAAAATTAACAGGAAATAAATTCTATTTTCACGAAATCATTAATTTTAAAATGGTGGATGAAAAACATGGTTTTATTGGTGTAATTGAAGGAATAAATGACAGAACAGCACAGCCATTATTTGAAATAAATGCAAATGGTACCGATGTTTTTATCCCAATGATTGACGACTTTATTGTTAAGGTTGATAGAGAACAAAAAACAATTCTGGTAAAAACACCAGAAGGATTAATTGATTTATATTTGAATCAATAAAATAGAGAGGTGGCCGAGTGGTCGAAGGCGCACGCCTGGAAAGTGTGTATACGGCAACGTATCGAGGGTTCGAATCCCTTCCTCTCTGCAAGAAAATATACAAAATTGTAAAAGTATCAACAATATTTTGTAGAAATAAAAAACAAAAAATTATTATGACAGATAATTTAACAGGAGGAGAGCAATTTTTTTTAAATGTCCATAGGTATTTTGAATTTTTGAGAATGGAAGGATATACAGGAAATGAATTTGATCTTTCATTAAGAGATTACTACTATGTTTCTTTTTATAACTTTACTGACCTTACGCAAAACATTCACGATTACGCCACATTTTGATATTTATTTGTTGATAACTCATTAATTTGTTTCATTGCGTTTTTTAGAGCGTTATTAACTCGGCAACATAATATTAGGAATATTAATATATATTTTGTATCTTTGGTTATGGTTAAATTAGATTTAAGAACGCTAGGAAAAGAAACAAAACTAGCAATTAGAGAACGAGCTATTCGGTTGCATAAAAGAGGGTTGACTCAGTTATCAATAGCTGATTTATTGGGAGTTAATAGGAATTCTGTTTATTTATGGTGTAAGCATCATAAAATAGGGGGTAACGAAGGCTTACAAGAAAAGCCAAGAGGGCATAAGCTTGGAGAAGGGCGTATTCTCACTATTGAACAGGAAAAAATAATTCAAAATATGATAATTGACACCATGCCAGAGCAATTAAAATTGCCTTATGGCTTATGGACTAGAAAAGCTATAAAAGAGTTAATAAAACGGGAATTTAAAGTATCAATAGCAATAAGAACCATGGGGGATTATCTGAATAGATGGGGTTTTACCCCACAAAAGCCAAAGAAAAAAGCATATGAACAAAATGATAAATTGGTTAAAAAGTGGCTTGAACAAGAATATCCTTTTATAAAAAAACAAGCCAAACAAGAGCATGCAGTAATACATTAGGGAGATGAAACAGGGGTAAGAAACGAGAGTCAATATGGACGTTCATATGCACCCAAAGGGAAAACCCCAATTAGAAAAAAATTAGCTAAGCGTTTATCTATGAATATGATTTCTACAGTAACCAACCAAGGAAAAGTAAGGTTTATGATTTATAATGGGACTATGAATTCTCAACGATTAATCAAGTTTTTGAAAAGGTTGATAAAAGGATCAAAAAACAAAATTTACTTGATTTTAGATAATTTGAGGGTTCATCACAGTAAACTTGTAAAGCAATGGGAAGAAGAAAATAATGAAAAGATTCGATTGTTTTATCTCCCATCCTATTCACCTGAAAGAAATCCAGATGAATATCTTAATTGCGACTTAAAATTATCATTATCAAACAAGCCTTCTCCTAAAAATGAAGCCCAATTAAAGAGTAATCTAAATTCTCATATGAGGTCTTTACAAAAAAACAAAACTAAAGTTGCTAATTATTTTAAACACGAAAGTATTAAATATGCAGCGTGAACTAATCCTAAATAATGTCCGCCCATTTAATAATCAAAGTGATAGCTATATTACATTTCCTGTTGATATTGGTAATATTGCCCCTTTGATGTTTGAAGCTAATATTAGTCCTAGTTTTATAATTAGGGAGCGAAAAGACGCTAGGTTAATGGGGGTTTTAACTTCACAAATTATTATAAGGATGTACAATGAGGATTCTTACCCTGTAAGAACACCAAGTTACATGCCTCAAATTACATTTTATTATTTAGTAGGTGATAAAACATTGGCAAATCATACCACTCTTTTTGGGAGAATTGCACACCACACCAACGGTCAAAATAGTGATTTTTACAACGAAGATGGTACCGTTAACTTATTATCAGGAAATTTTGCAACCAATTATTTTGAACTTGGTTTTATTAAAACCACCTTCAGTGAAGCTCACAATGCGATTAAATTTTTTAAAAGTTCTATTGAAGTGCACCCAAAAAGTTGGATGCTTGATGAACTACACGGAAAATATAGTGGGTTTAGATGGCACAATACATTCTCTGCATTTAAACTCCCTATAACTAATTTAACATCAGATAAAAGGCCTAATGTTTCTTTAAAATTAGAAACTACTTGGATGCTTGATGCTATAAATAATTGGGATACTTTTAATTTAGACAGATTGAATGCAAGCCTAACTTTTTATTACCATCCAACATTTTTAGAAGATATCGGATTCTTTGTTCAGTTTTACCACGGTACCGATTATTACAATATTTATTTTCAGAACAAGTTAGATGTGATACGGTTTGGATTAATGACTGAAATATTACGTTTTTAAGTATTATTATCAAAAAAATATGGAAAATATAATAATAATGAAAAAAAATTTAGTTTTATTGAGTTAGTCATTTAGTTTCCGTATATTTATCTCTTTAAACAAATAGATATGGAACAATTTAAAGGGCAAGATATACTAAACTTTATAAAAGAATTACCAAATGATGATGCTTGTAAAGCATACTTAGCTAAAATAAAGTGGCAAGATGGTTTTACTTGTAGCAAATGTGGAGGCACAAAAGGTTGTGAGAAGTCAGGATATAATTACCATTGTTACGCTTGTGATCATGTAGAAAGTGCAACAGCAAATACACTTTTTCATAAGGTTAAATTTGGTTTGCAAAAAGCTTTTTGTGTAGTTTTTGAAATGAGTACAAGTAGCAAAAGTACTTCAAGTATTCAAATGGGTAAACGTTTTAGTATTCGACAAGGAACGGCGTGGTATTTTATGCAAAAAGTTCGTAAAGCAATGAAAAGTAGTCAGAAATATCCGTTATCAAAATTAATACATGTAGATGAATTTACTGTTGGAGGAAAAGAGGAGGGGAAACAAGGAAGAAGTTATGATACGAAAAAGAAAAAAGCCGTTATTGCTGTTGAATTAACTGATAATAATAAAGTTAAGAGAGTTTATATAAAATCAATTAAGGATTATTCGGCAAAATCATTAACACCAATATTTGAAGAACATATAAGTACATCTGCTAAAATAATAACAGATAAATGGAGAGGATATGAACCGTTAAAAGAAATTTATGATATTCAGCAGATATATAGTAATAATGGCACAAATTTCAAACAATTACATATGGGGGCTTCTAAAATTTAACTTATTATTAATCAGTTAAATATACGTATATTTATCAGGTATAAAATTACAATAAAAAATGTATAAAACACGAGGAAATAAAGGCTTATTTGATCAGGAGTTCACTAATGAACGTTTATCAGTTATGGGAAATCCATTAGAAGCTATTAGTAAAGTGATTGATTTTGAGATGTTTCGAAAATCGTTAGAAAGTAAATTGCTCAATACTAATAAAAAGAATAATGCTGGAGCGAAGCCTTATGATGTGGTAATGTTATTCAAAATAATGATACTACAGCGTTATTATGGGCTTGGAGATAGTCAGGTGGAATATCAAATATTAGATAGATCTAGTTTTAAAACATTTTTAGGTTTGGAAACAGGCGATAAAGTTCCAGACGAAAAAACAGTATGGAGTTTTAGAGAACGTGTAACAAAAACAGGTTTAGTAGAAGAGTTGTTCGAACAATTTACCTCATTTTTAGAAAAAAAAGAGTTGATATTTAATGAAGGACAAATGGTAGATGCAAGTTTCACGGTAGCTCCACGACAACGCAACACAAGGGAAGAAAACAAGAGAATTAAGAATGGAGAGGGTGATGATTTATGGAACGACAAGCCTAATAAAAAAAGTCATAAAGACATTGATGCCCGTTGGACAAAGAAAAACGGGGAGACTTTTTACGGTTATAAAAATCACGCAAAAGTAGACACCAAAAGTAAATTCATTAACACCTATACCGTAACAGATGCATCAGTTCACGACTCCCAAGCTTTAGATAACTTGCTTACCAAAAAAGATAAAGACCAAGACCTGCACGCAGATAGTGCTTACACAGGAGAAGAACAAGATAAAATTATTGCCAAATATAAAATGAAGAATAAAGTACATGAAAAAGGCTATCGTAATAAACCATTAACCAAACAACAAAAAGAAAGTAATACCAAAAAATCGAAAATTAGAGCAAGAGTAGAACATGTATTTGGTTTTATGGAACAAAGTATGAATGGTTTAGTCTTAAAATCAGTTGGTCTGGTAAGAGCAACTGGAATAATAGGATTAATAAACTTAACCTACAACTTATTTAGATATGAGCAGATTAAAAAATTAAAAATAACATACTGATAAATAGATAGATAGATAGATAGATATAATTTCAATATTTATTATTGAAATCAACAAATTTTTGCTACATTTGAAGTATGATTTTTCTCAAAAAGATAAAAAAGGGTTCTTGCCTTTTTGAGAAAACTGAAAAAATCAATTTTTAGAACCCACCATATTATGATTATGCAAGTTAAATCTTGGTTAAGAGCAATACCAACTCATATAAGTAAATGGCATATTCAAGCATATTTTGACGAATTTTGTTTTAGGATTAATCGTTCTCAATTTAAGCAGAGCATATTTCATAAAACAATTAGTAGAATGGTAGAAAGTAAACCTATTTACCAAAATCAAATAAAACAGATACTAAGTGTATAACTCAATAGTTTTATTTAGTTTTTTATTGATAAATCAATTTTTGATTTCACAAAATAGAATAGTGTTTAATACTATTGATTCTCTTTTTAAATATGCTGAAAACAATAGCATTTCAATAAAAACAGGCGAACAACAAGTACTTTTGGCTAAATGGCAAAAAATATCAGCACAAGCAGGTTTAGTAAACTTTAAAATACAATCTTCTTTTTCGTTAACCAACAACGTAAAATTACCTGTCACATATTTTCCATCTGAGCCATTTGGTGGTGAACCTGGTACTTTTAAAGAAGTAACAATGGGCCAACAATTTATAGGGAATATTAATTTTGCACCGCAAATAGACATTATTAATCCTGTAAGTTGGACAAAGTTAAAAAGTGCAAAAATTAACACACAGCTTACAGATGTGAATAATTTAATAGTAAAAAAGTTACTTTTTGAATCCATTTCGGCAAGTTATTACAACATTATTTCATTGAAAGAACAAATAGAAATTACACAGAAAAATTTATATACTGCAGATACTTTGCAAACCATTATGTATAATAAATATACCGAAGGAATTGTCAGGCAACAAGATTTAAATGACGCTACTATAAACAAGCTCTCTTTGAAAGATAACTTGACACAATTGGAGATATCGCTCAACCAACAATATTATGCACTTAAAATACTATGCGATATTCCTCAAAACACAGCTATTTTCTTAACTGAAAACACCGTTTACAATCAGCCTTTTGATCTAAATTTACAAACTAACAATCAATTGGAACATAAATCGTCATTATTAAAAGTCGATTTGGCCAAAGAAGAGTTAAGGGCAAACCGATTAGCCCAATACCCAACAATTTCAATAGTGGCTTATGATGGATGGCAGCAAAACAGCAATAATCAGTTTTTAGACCCAAATACCAATTGGATAAACTCTCAATATATTGGACTAAAGCTAAGTATGCCTTTTCCTGATATTGACAGATTTACGCTTACCAAAAGCGCCAAAATCAATAAAATAATTTCTGAATTAGAGGCGAACCATACAAAGCTTCAAAATGACATCACCAATATTACTTTGAATTTAGACTATAAAAAGGCCTACTCTCAATTTAAAACAACAAACCAAATATTTTTACTAAAAGAACAAAATTACCAAATGGCGTTAAATCAGTTCAATGCATCTATTCTTTCTTCTAACAAACTTCTAATTGCTTTTGACGATAAATTAATTAGCCAATTAAATTATAGTATTGCTTTGGCAAATTTATTATATACAAAATCAAAAATTGAGATAAATAATTCAATAAAATGAAAGATTCAACAAAAACCATATTCCTTTTAATAAGCTTAATTTTAATAAGTTCTTGCGGGAAAATAACAACCGAAACTAAACCAATTAGAAAAAACGTTACTGAAACTATTTTTGCTTCAGGAATTCTTGTGCCAGAAGATCAATATAACTTAACCTCTTTGTCCGACGGATACATTAAAAAACTGGATATTGAAGAAGGCGACATTGTAACTAAAAATCAATTATTGGCAATTGTAGATAACGAACAAAACATTATAAGTGCTAAAAGTTCTGTTGATTTATTAACTATTGCAAAGGCTAATACAAATCCAAATGCTCCTGCGCTTAAACAGGCAGAAATTAATGTTGAGCTCGCAAAACAAAAACTTCTTCAAGACCAAAAACAAGCAGAACGATATAAAAAACTCTATAAATTAAACAGTGTTTCAAAATTAGAATATGAAAATGTTCTTTTGAATTTAGACAACTCTAAAACCAATTTTTTATCACTTCAAGAAAATTATAAACTATTAAAACAGCAAGCCGATCAACAATTAATTATACAAAAATCACAAAAAGAGGTAGATAATGTTTCTGAAAATTACAATAAAATTAAAGCTATTGTTGGAGGGAAAGTATATGAATTAAAAAAAGAATTAGGTGATTATATTAGAAAAGGAGATGTTATTGCTGTAATTGGAAACCCAGAAAAATTATATGCATTATTAAGTATTGATGAAAGTAATATTTCAAAAGTAAAATTGCATCAACAAGTAATAATTCAGTTAAACACACAAGTAAAAAAAAATTACAAAGGAAAAGTTACCGAAATATACCCAGCATTTGATAAGCAAACTCAATCGTTTTATTGCAAAATAGAATTTGAAGATATTTTAGATTTCAAAATTTCTGGAACTCAACTTCAAGGAAATATTATTATAGAAAATAAAAATAATGCCTTGGTTATTCCACGAAATTATTTGAGTTATAGTAATAAGGTTAAATTAAAAGGAGGTGATGAAATAGCTGTTGAAATAGGTTTTATTTCTAATGATTGGGTAGAAATAATTCACGGATTAGATGAAAATACTGTAATTATAGCCGATAAAACAAAATGAAACTAAATGTAAATTCAGAAATTGCTTTAACTCACTTACTCACACGTAAAAAGCAAACCATAATTGCATCTTTAGGGGTAACTGTAGGTATTGGAATATTTATTTTCATGATTTCTATGGTTGTTGGCTTTAATCGCTATTCAGATGAAGCCTTATTTAAAACGGAATCACATATTAGAATATACCAAGATGACACTCTTAGTAGACCTTTAATTCCAAAAACTAAATTAGGGAATACTACTATAATAATTAATCCTAAAATAGCTAACTTATCTAATACGCTTCTCAACCCTAAAAAAATAATAGCTGATTTAAAAAAAAATGAAAATATAGTAACCGTAACACCTCAAGTATCTGTTAGCCTTTTTTACAACAATGGAATATCACAAATAAATGGGGTTGCCTCTGGTGTAAATATTATTGATGCCAATGAGATGTTTAATATTCAATCTACCATGTTAGCTGGAGATATAAGAAATCTTTTGTCAACATCAAACGGAATACTAATTGGAGTAGGAATAGCTGAAAAATTAAATATCAAATTATATGATAATATAAATATCACTTCCTCAATTGGCGTGGTAAAAATGATGAAGGTTGAAGGTATTTTTAAAACAAGTAATTCTAATATAGATTTAACTAAATCATATATAAACTTGGCAATATCTCAACAACTTATGAAAGAAAGTTCAAGTTATTTAACAGATATTTTAGTAAATATCAAAGACCCAAATAAGGCACCAGAATTTTCAAAACAGCTTAAAAATTTAACAATTTATAAAGTTGAAGATTGGCAGGCTGCAAACGAACAATCTATGTCTAATAAAAAAACCAGACAGGTTATGCTTGGTTCAATTTCATTGGCTATTTTATTAGTAGCAGCATTTGGAATTTATAATATTATAAATATGACCATAAAGGAAAAATTAAATGATATAGCTATTCTTAAAGCAACTGGGTTTTCAGGAAAAGATGTAATAAATATTTTTTTAAAAGAATCTTTAATCATGGGGATTATTGGAACATCATTTGGATTACTTCTTGCTTCTGGTCTAATTAAATTTATAAGTGGTATTTATATTGGTGGTGACCGAGAATATTTTCCTATTGGTTTTGAGTCTTCAATATTTATAATTGGTGGTATTCTCGGTATTTTAATCACTTTAGGAGCTGGCTATATTCCTGCAATTGGAGCTGCCAAAATTGATCCTATTGAAATATTCAGAAAATAATGAGAAAAAAAATTATTCTTCAAACAAAACAAATAAGTAAATATTTTTACCAACCAGTAAAGTTTAAAGCTTTAGATGATATTTCGTTTGAAGTATTTGATAGCGAATTTATTACAATGATTGGAAAATCAGGCAGCGGAAAATCAACTTTATTATATATCCTTTCCACTATGGATACCGATTACGAAGGAGAATTAATTATTGGTGGTGAAAAAATTACTGGACAAAAATCTGATAATCTTGCCGCTATCAGAAATAAAAATATTGGATTTGTATTTCAGTTTCATTATCTCCTTCCTGAATTTTCATGCTTAAAAAATGTAATGATTCCGGCATTAAAGTTAGGAAAACTCTCTCCTCAGGAAATTGAAGAACAGGCTTATCAAAAATTAACCCTTTTGGGAATAAAAGATCAAGCGTTAAAACCAGCATCTAAACTTTCTGGAGGTCAGCAACAAAGAGTAGCCATTGCACGAGCTTTAATAAACCAACCCAAAATTATTATGTGCGATGAGCCTACTGGTAATTTAGATAGTAAAAATACAAGTATTGTTCTTGAAACATTTCATCAATTATCGCAAGAGTTAGGGCAAACCATTATTGCTGTAACCCATGATAATGATTTTGCTGAAGCATCGAATAGAATTATTGAAATGGCTGACGGGAAACTAATTAATACTATATAATTTATACCTTATCAAAAATTAAAAGCAGCTTATTAATAACTCCCTTAAAAGTTAATTAACTCTAAAAAATTATGAATAAAAAAGTAATAACCGTTAAAAAAAATTCTGGAGAATTAGAACCTTTTTCGTTTCAAAAACTCCAAAATTCGCTGCAAAGAAGTGGTGCTTCTACAGAAGTGACTCATGAAATTATTGAATGTATTAAACCAAAATTGTACAATGGCATTAGCACCAAAGAGATTTACAGCAATGCCTTTTCACTACTCAAAAAACACAACCGATTACACGCTTCAAAATTCAGTCTAAAAAAAGCCATTTTTGATTTAGGTCCAACAGGATATCCTTTTGAACGACTGGTTGGTGCTTTATTAAAGCAAAAGGGATTTAAAACAAAGGTTGGTATTATTTTACCCGGAAAATGTGTAACTCATGAAATTGATGTTTTAGCAGAAAAAGATAGTTATACTTATGCTATAGAATGTAAATTCCACTTAAAACCTAATTATGCAAACAATGTAAAAATCCCCTTATATATTAATTCTAGGTTTTTAGACATTAAAGAGCAATGGAATAAAAATTCTCAAAAAAAGTCATTTTTAAAACAAGGATGGATAGTAACCAATACTAAATTTACTGAAGATGCGATTAACTACGCTAAGTGTTCAGGACTGTTATTATTAAGTTGGGATTATCCTAAAAATAATGGGATTAAAAACAACATTGATAAATTTGGGTTATATCCTATCACTGTTTTAACATCATTAAGCAAACGAGAAAAAAAATTACTCATTGAGTATGATGTTATTTTAACAAAAGAGCTCCTTGAAGCCTCTCTTATTTTAAAGAAACTTGAATTTTCTGATGTAAAAGTTCGAAAAGTACTTTCTGAAGCACAAAATTTATGTGATTTAAATTAAAATTGTGTCTCGTTTAATTTGTTAACCTCCTATCCTTCTAATAAATTCATCTTTATAATTTTGACCAATAGGTATTCTAACATTGTCTATAAGTATTCTGTTTCGTTGAACAGAATTGATATACTTTAATGAAACTATATAAGATCGGTGTACTCGTATAAATGTATCTCTTGGTAATTTTTCCTCAATTTTTTTAAAATTACTCAAGGTTAAAATAGGTTTATGTGAAGTAGAAAATATTTTTATATAATCCTTTAACCCTTCAAAATATTTAATGTCTTCAAAATTTAATTTTATGTTTTCGTAATCAGATTTGACAAAAATAAAATTTGGAGAGTCTTGAGTTTGTGCAACTTGCTTGGGTTCTTCATTTTTTAACAAAAAAAGCTCTTGAGCTCTATTTACAGCTTTCAAAAACCTATGAAAAGGAATAGGTTTTACTAAATAATCCACCGCATTTAAATTAAACCCTTCAACTGCATAATGCGAATAAGCTGTAGTAAAAATAAACAACGGTTTAACATCCAACGATTTTATAAACTCAATCCCTGAAAAATCAGGCATTTCAATATCTGAAAAAATCAAGTCAACTTTATTTGTTTGGAGAATTGTTGATGCTTCTATGGCATTAGAACATGTAGCTATTAATTTTAGTGCTGGGACTTTAGAAACAAAATCTTCCAGCAGTTCAACTGCTAAAGGTTCATCATCTATTATTAAACATTTTATCATTTTTCAATTTTAACGACAATTCTACTTTATATAAGTTATCTATTTCTTCAATTTTTAATACATGAGATTTTGGGTATAACAAATTCAATCTGTTTTCAATATTTTGCATCCCAAACCCTGAATTTGGATTGTTTTTTTCTTTTAAAGATATGTAATTATTCACTTTTAAAGTTAATTTATTTTCTTTAACTATAATTTTAATAGAGATATTCGTTTTCCCAGTATAATCAGTCCCGTACTTAAATGCATTTTCAATAAATGAGATAAGAAGTAGTGGCTCTATATTTTGATCTAAATTACCATAAACATTAAATCTTACTCCACTAGAATCTTTTAGTCTCAAGTTTTGAAGTGAAATATAATTTTTAATATAATCTATTTCTTTTTGTAAAGGCACACACTCCTTATCCGTTTCATAAATCATATAGCGCATTAATTCAGAGAGTGTAACAATAGCATCTGTTGTATGGTCAGATTTTTTATTTGCTAATGAATAAATACTGTTTAGAGAGTTGAATAAAAAATGTGGGTTTAACTGAGATTTTAAAAAGGATAATTCGGCATTTATTTTTTGTGTTTTAATCTGGTTTTTAATTTTTTCGTTTTTATACCATTCTTGAGATAACTTAACGCTTAAACTTATCGCGAATAATAAAAAAACAACTATTCCTTGAATAAGCCCAATAAAGAACAATCTTTTTGATTCAAGAATACTTACTCCATTTTTTAAATCTTGAAATTCAGAAAGATTTCCGAAATTTGCCATGAATGGAATTGATGGTAAGATTCTGAGATATAAAAAAATAAAAAAGACAATAAATAAAAAAGATGCTATTGCATAAAGATTAACTCTTTTATTCAACAATAATTTTGGTACTAGAATACTATAATTTAAATAAAAAATGACAATGTTTAAAAATAATCTGTAATAAAAAAAGTCATTTATTGGAAAATAGTGAAACTTCCCATAAAAAGTGCCGAACATTAACATAATTAATAGTAGCCATGATAATAGGTGAAATATTACTGGAGATATTATTTTTATACTAATTTTCAAAAGAGTGCTAAATTTAAAATGACATCCAAAAATAGTGATTATTAACTAAAATATTATTTTTTTTGTTTGGAGTTCATTGTAAGTAATGCTTGGTATTTGTTTACTTTTTAGTTTATCAATCATTAATTCTCCTACAATTTCCGCATCTCTTTTATTCGCAAAGGGTTTTTTGATTGAAATGGCGGGAATTATTTCTTGTTTAATTATTACTTTATTTTTTTTTAATATCATATATCCCCAGCCATTATCTAATTGATATGATTTTAAATGATAACTTTTTGTTGAACCATTATTTAACCCAATAAATAGTAGTGAAATTATGAATAAAATAACCAAAAATATTTTCTTTTTTTTCATTTGTAGTTGTTTAATTTTAGGATTTTTAAAAGTTAAAGGAGCCAAATAAAAATGTTTGACTCCTAAAACAAACCTTAACCAAACTTTAAAAAATATTAATCGTCTTCATCGTTTTCTTCATCAGGGCGATATTCCCAATTATCATCAAAATAATATCCACCACTTCTACCCATTAAAACAAATGCTCTATCTGAAAAACTAAATGCAACAGCATCTTGTCGAGGAGTTCCTTCAAAATCTGGTCTATCATCCCAAGTATCTGTTAATGGATTATATTCCCAAGTATTGTTAGAAACTCCTGAAGCATCACCTGTTGCTATATATCCTAATCCGTTTAAGGAAAAACCTACTCCATTAGCCAATAAGATTACATAATCCTCATCTTCATCGTCTAAATCTTTTAATCTAATCCAGGTTTCTGAATTTCCATCAAATTCATAAAAATCATTTTGATAAGCTCCATTTTGTATGCCCGTTCCTATATATGCTTTATCATTAATTACAAATACAGCCGCATCTTTTCTTTTATTTCCTCCAAATCCATATAATTGAATCCATTCATTTGAAGCATCATTATATTGCCAAAAATCTTTAAGTTCACTTCCATCATAACCTGTTCCAATATATCCTTTTCCTGAAACAGCAAAACCAATGGCACCAGTTCTGGCCGTTCCTCCAAAATCAGCTTTTTGTGCCCAAGTATTTGTAATAGGATCATAGCTCCAAAAGTCCTTTAATTCATTATCTCCATCATATCCTGTGCCAAAATAACCTTTACCATTAAGTGCAAACCCTACAGCTGCAGTTCTTGGAACTCCCGGAAAATCAGCTTTTTGCACCCAATAATCACCATCTCTATCATACTCCCAAAGATCAAACATATAATCATCACCATCATAGCCTGCAACTATATAACCTTTATCATCAACTACAAATGCAGCAGAATTTGCTCGAGAATATCCATCAAAGGTAGAACTTTCTACCCAATTACCCATATCATTAGAATCATTCGTTGAACAACTTACAAGAACTATAAGTGAAAATATGGTGACACTTTTTAAGTACATTTTTTTAAAATTCATAATATTCTATTTTAATTTTTCTTATTTTTTAACAAATTAAATTTTAAGTTTAAACCTACAAAAAAGCTATTTTCCATTTTAAATTTATAAATGCTTTTATTGTTATTTAGTAGTTCATATTTTGATGAAAATTGATACCCCATATCTAAAGATAACTTCAAAAATTCGTCTATAGAATGCGAATAACTTATGCCTGATTGAATAGATTGATATTTTACCGTTTCAGCTATTTCATTATTATTTAGAACTATATTGTTACTAATATTTGAGTAAAATCCTTTTGGTTTTAAATATATATTTGCCTTATTTATTGAATTAAAGCTATACTCAATTTTAGTGATTGGCATTCCTAAAACATAGGAAGCATTATTATTAATTTTTCTTGAATAATTTATAATTGGTATTGGTTTTTTTGTTCCAAAACTAATATTGTAAACTACCCCAACTTGAAATATGCTTTTTTTATTAGACTTAACAAAAACTAAGCTTCCATTAAAAAAAACATCGTCCATGGTTATATTAGCCTCAAAGTTGGAAGATATTATTGGTGAAAAGTTCGTTTTAAGACTCCATGTATTATTTATTGGGGTATAATATTCTAATGAATATTTTAATATTTTAAAACTCTCAATGTTAGATGTATTTAATGTTTCTTCTGAATTGTAATCTAGATTATATTTAGAAAAAAACAACCTATTAATTAACCCTCCTTTTTTAAGATGTAGGGGTAAATTAATTTTAATGATAGCATTTTTTAATCCAACAGAATTAGAATTGTTAAGTGTTGAATAAATATTTCCGCTAAAAATTTCAAAATTTTGGGCTTTACCCACTATTGAAATAAACATTAATAAAAATACCCCTAATCTTAAATCCATATAACAAACCTCTTATCGTAGCAAAAATAGAGCGTAATAAATTTATATAAATAACAAGATAGACAAACTGTCGATATTCATCTACCTAATTAAGTTAATCATCTATAAACGATTAAATCTATTTAAATGCGTTGATTTAACGTTTTGTTAACACCTATGTAGATGTATTTCTAAGTTTCGTATATTTTAGTATTCAAACTATAATCAACTAAATACTTTTACACAAAAAAAATGAAAAACTATTTAAAATTCTTTTTTATAGTAAGTTTTATTGGTCTAGCTTCATGTAGTGATGATTCAAAAACATATTTGGTTGGTGAGGAGTTTATAAATTTAGACTCTAAACTTGTAGTAATTGATACTTTAACATTAAAAACAGCTACTATTCAATTAGATTCTGTTATTACTTCAATAACCAATCGAATATTAATTGGAGGATTACAAGATTCAGAATTTGGAGATTTAAAAACTCAAAGTTATTTTTCACTAATTCCTAACAGTTATTTTGTTGACACCAAAGCAACCTATGATTCAATTGCTTTAATTTTACGTTATGACAAGTACTATTATGGAGATACTCTTCAAACGCAAACCTATAGAATTCATGAAATTACAGATAAGTTTGAACCAAAGGATAAGGATCAAACACAATTCTACAATACATCTACCTTAGCTTTTAATGATGATGTTTTAGGCGAACTATCTTTTAAACCTTACCCAATTAAAAAAGACTCTATTAATATAACTTTAAAACATAGTTTTGGAGAAAACTTATTTAATACTTTTCAGAATAAAACAGTTGAAAATTATGATGATTTAGAAAAAATATTTAAAGGGCTTACCATCCTTTCAGATAATAATAACAATTCTGTTTTAGGATTTAAATTAAACAACTCTGATAATTTTTCAAGTTCTGTGGTTCGAATGTATTATAAACTAGATGAAGGTGTAAACTCAGAAAATGATAGATATACAGATTTTAATATTCAACAGGTTTTTAATAATATTTCTAGCAATAAAACCGCTACTCTTTTAAATCTAATTACCGATAGTGAATATATTTTATCAAGTTCTAAAACTAATAATCAAATGTATATTCAATCAGGATCTAGTCTAAACATGAGAGTTGAAGTGCCTTATGTTAGAGATTTGACTTCTCTTGAGAGTAAGAACGGTGGCACGGTGATAAAAGCAACTTTAAAAATGTACCTTGACCCAAACAGTTATGAAAATATTTCTTCAATTGAGTCTTTATCAGTTTTCATAGTGGATAATAAAAATAGATTTATAAGTCAATATACTAATTCCGCTGGAAATCCCATTTATGCTACTTTAAATTCTCATGATGAAGAATTAAATTATGATTATTATTATTCAATAGATATTACTTCATTTATCAATGAAACTCAAACAAGTACTTACCTAACAAAATATGCATTGTTATTCCAGTTACCAAATAATAATCAATCAGTTGATAAGCTATTAATTTATGATAGTGAATCAGGAAAAGAAACTAAAATGAAAATTGAATTAACCTACTTACTTTATTAAAATTTTATGAAAATAAAACCTATTTTATTCTTAATGTTTTCCTTCATAAATTTATTTGTAATTGCCCAAAGCGATTTTAGTTCTCCATATTCTATATATGGTATCGGACAGGAAAATTTAAACTACTATGGCGGTTTTTCTGCTATGGGAAACACTGGTATTGCGTATAGATCATCTTCAATAATAATTAATAAATCTAATCCTGCTTCATTAACTACAATCTCTAAAAATTCATTTTTATATGAAGTGGGTTTTAATAATACTTTGTCATTTCAGAAAGATAAGCATGTAAGTCAACAAAACTATGATTTTAATTTCACTCATTTAGCAATGGCATTTAGTGTAAATAAAAATTGGGGCATGAGTTTTGGCATAATGCCATATAGCAAAGTAAGTTATGAAATAGACATAGTACAACCAGTGGAAGGAAGTCTAAATGATTACATAACAAAAGTTAAAGGTTCTGGAGGTTTAAATGAAATATTTTGGGGACAAGGATTTAAACTTAGAAACAATCTATCAATTGGTATTGAATTAGCTAGTTTGTTTGGGTCAATAAGTCAGGAACAATGGATTTACGTAGGAACAAGTTCAACTTATCTAAACGATAAAAATGTTTACTTTAGCCTTGGAGCAAATGCAGGAATACAATATTCTTTAAACAATTTTTTAGGAACTAAAACAATACTTGGTGCAACCATAAATTTACCAACCGTTTTACGTGGGTCTGAAGCTTCTGTTGGAACAAAATCTAGCACAATTATTTCAAGCGAATTTAACCAAAATGCTGATGATTTTAATTTACCATTAAAATTAGGAATAGGTATAAGTTCACAAATCAATAAAAATCTATTGGTAAATGCAGATTACAGAAAAAATTATTGGGACAAAACAAACCAGCTTGATAATACTTCTTCAGCTTATAAAGACCAAACCATTTATGGAATTGGTTTTGAGTTTAAACCTTCGTCTAACCTAAACAGTTATTGGAGTAATGTAAAGTATAGGGCTGGTGCAAATTATGATTCTGGTTATTTACACATCTCTAACCAAAATATTAATAGATATAGTTTTTCTTTAGGTTTAGGACTTCCTGTCTCTAAAAATAATTTTTCATCCACCATAAATATAAACTACTCTTATGGTAGAGAAGGCACTTTATCAAATGGATTAATTCAAGATAATTATCATAAATTATCTCTTAACTTAAGTTTATTAGGTAATTGGTTTAAGAAAGCAAAAATATTTTAAAAATATTATTTTAAGTATTAAAATTTGATGTTTTACTTTCAATCATATATTAAATAACTTCAATTTTGTACTTTTGCATTTAGAATCATTCTAAAATAGATAATGATAGATATTAAAAAAGTTCGTGCCGATTTTCCTATTTTAAAACGAAAAATAAATGGAAAACCTTTAGTGTATTTAGACAATGCCGCAACATCTCAAAAACCACAAGTTGTTATTGATAGTTTGGTGGATTATTACACTAATTACAACGCAAATATTCATAGAGGAGTGCATACTTTAAGTCAATTAGCAACGGATGCTTTTGAACAAGCGCGTATTAAAATTCAAAAACATTTTAACACCAAACATAATTACGAAATTATAATTACTTCAGGCACAACAGATAGCATTAATTTGGTGGCAACTAGCTTCACCCAATTTTTACAAAAAGGAGATGAAATTATTATTTCAGCTATGGAACATCATTCTAACATTGTGCCTTGGCAAATGTTATGCCAAAGAACAGGAGCTATTTTAAAAGTAATTCCGATAAATGAAAATGGCGAATTAATATTAGAAGAATATGACAATTTACTTTCTAATAAAACCAAATTAGTATTTGTAAACCATGTTTCAAATGCTTTGGGAACCATAAATCCTATAAAAAAAATTATTGATAAAGCTCACAAATTCGGTGCATCTGTTTTAATTGATGGTGCACAATCTAGTCCTCATATTAAACCTGACTTACAAGCTTTAGATGTAGATTTTTATGTAGCATCTGCTCATAAACTTTGTGGCCCAACAGGCGTTGGTATTTTATACGGAAAAGAAGCTTTACTAAATAAATTACCTCCGTACCAAGGTGGTGGTGAAATGATTAAACAAGTGACTTTTGAAAAAACTACGTATGCCGATTTACCTTATAAATTTGAAGCCGGTACCCCAAATATTGCAGGTGTAATTGCGTTTGGTGTGGCTCTTGATTATTTAAATGAATTAGGATTTGATAATATTGCAGCTTATGAAAATGAATTGCTTGTTTATGCTACAAAAAAGCTATTGCAAATTGAAGGATTAAAAATTTATGGAACTGCAAAAAATAAAACTTCTGTTATTTCATTTAATATAGCAAACATTCATCCGTATGATATAGGAACTATTATTGACAAACTAGGAATTGAAGTTAGAACAGGACACCATTGTGCACAACCAATTATGGACTTTTATAAAATTCCCGGAACGGTTAGAGCCTCATTTTCATTTTACAATACTTTTAAAGAAATTGACTTGCTAGTAGATGCTTTACAAAAAGCGAAAGCAATGCTAAGTTAAATATTAAAATAATTGGTTTTCTTGTTTAACATAACCTACATCTTCTAATAAATCTTCTTTTTTAGAAGCGTTAACTGCTAATACATCACATCGCTCATTTTGAGGATGATTATTGTGCCCCTTTATCCATTCAAATTTTGTATTTTTAGGATTGTAAATTTTTAAAAAACGTTTCCATAAATCTGAGTTTTTAACTTTTTAAAATTGTTTTTTACGCCAACCTAATAACCATTTTTTCTCAACTGCATCTACCACATATTTAGAATCTGAAAAACAGTAATTTCAACATTTGAGGTTTTTATTTTTTCTAAAGCAACAATTACAGCCAATAATTCCATTCTGTTATTAGTTGGATTTATCCATTTTCTTGTTCAGCCCCACAATATGGACAAAATGAAAATCCTTCATCAATTCTATTATTACAATTACTACAAAGTATAATTTGTTCAATTATAGACTTAAAAGGAATACTTGTTTTGAAGGTCAAGTCATCTGGAATTTCTTTTAAAAAACTTGATTCATTTCCTTTTTCTGTTAATAAAAACAGTTCGTCTTTTGCCCTTGTTATTGCTACATAAAATAATCTTCTTTCTTCTTCAAGCAATAAATCGTGATTTGACTCTTTGATTACTTGATAAATTCTGTCTTCCATCCAAATATCTGGAAAACCTCCATTTCCTTGAGTTAAACCAATAATAAAAACTGCTTTCGCTTCAAGACCTTTAGATGAATGAATTGTCTTTCCAGAAACAAACATTTTTTCTTGTCTAAATCTCTCAAAATATGGATTATACATTTTACTTCTGCGATATAGGAATAAAATATCTTCTTTTCGATAACCTCTTTTCTTTAACTGATTGACCTTACCAACTACATATTCAATATTTTCTGCTTCATTTTTTCCTGCATAAATATGAATTTTGCTGTTTGATTTTTTGGAAGATATAATGTCTTTTTCAACCTTGAATTTATTGTGTTTTATAACTTCATTACCTGCCTCAACAATATTTTCAGTACTTCTATAATTCATACTTAATTTTATTGTTTCTGCATTTTTAAAATGCTCATTGAAATTAACAATGTAATCTACATTAGAACCTCTAAATCCATATATGCTTTGCCAATCATCTCCTACGCAAAAAAGTTGATTATCATCTGTAAGCAAAAGTTTGATAAGTTCTACTTGAAGATTATTCACGTCTTGAAATTCATCAACTAAAATGTATTCGTATTTTCTTCTAAATTTATCTGCAATTTCTTGATGATTTTTAAAAAGAGAGATTGTTTTAATTATCATATCATTAAAATCAAGATATGATTTATTGGTGCAATAAGTTTTGTATTTTGAGATTATTGGAACAGCAAGAGTATAAAAATCTCGTACTCTTTCGTGTTGGTCTTTTTGTGATTTGTTAAGAATAAATTCAGATGATAAATTTTCAACTTTTACCATATCGACAACACGCATAGTTTGTCTTAAAAAATCTTTTACTTCTTTATGATAATACTTAAATTCTTCCTCAAAAGATAAAGCACTTGTGTAATGGTAGTTTGCAGGTAATCTGTTTTTTATAATTCGTTCAAGTGCTAAATTAAAAAGTGTAGTGTCTTTTGTTTGTGATTCAAAAGTTTTGACTAATAATTTATTTGCTTTTTTGAATTGAAGTTCTTTTCCTTTTGTTGGGTAACTTAAATCGCTGACGTGTTCAAGATATAAATTTGCTTCAGGAATGTAAAAATCAGGTTTGAAGTCAAAATCTTTAAAGTTTACATTTGGTTCATACTCAAATTTGATACTATGTCTATAAAGCCAATCTGAAATATATTGTTCAGATTTGGAACGAACTTTTGTTCCGTTAAGTGAAGTATAAAATTTTCCATCTTTTGGTAAAGAGATTTTTTTATTTTCGATATGGATTTTATCTACCATATAGTCTAAAATGTATCTCTTTAGATTCAGTAAATATTCATTTTTTTCACAATTTTCAATTAGAATTTTATGTATTATTTCAAAAGAAGTTTCTGTTGCAGAAAACTTAGAAAAATCATCATTAATAACTTTGCTATCGGTTATTATTTTAAATTTATTATCAAATTCATTTACACCAAAGTTTCTCATTATTCCATAACATAAACTATGAAAAGTCTTTAGAGTTAGATTGTCAATCCATCTGTGTTTTTTTGTGAAAAAATATCTTTCGGTATCCTTTTCTTTTACGGTTTTATTTTTGTCGGCAAGAATTTCAGCATATTCTTCTGTTTCATCTGCTGAAATTATTAATCTATCCAACATTTCATTAGCTGCATTTTTAGTAAAAGTAATGGCTAAAATATTTGCTGGATTTACTCCTTTCTCTTCAATTAGATAAATCAACTTTTGAAGAAGTGTTTTTGTTTTTCCTGAACCTGCTCCTGCAAGAACCAGTAATCTTTTTTTTTCACTAACAACTGCTTTCCTTTGATTTTCGTTTAATCCACTTAAATCTGTTTTAGTTTCTTGCATATGTTTTATTTTCTGCCAAAATCAGCAGGAATTTCTCCCCAAGCTTTGGTTTCCCATTTCAAAATTTTAGTAGTGTATTTATTTTCTTTTAACCATTTTTCAGCTCGTTTAACCAACTCAAATAAGGATTTATTATCTGACGTAATTTGTAAATTAGTTCTGCATTGACCTTTTTTAACCCAACTAATTGCAATTTTTGAATCAGAATAAACAGGATAATCCAACTTTTTTTGTTTTAAATAACTCAAACCGTGAACCAAAGCCAAAAACTCTCCAATATTATTTGTTCCCTGCTTAAAAGGACCTTGAATAAAAATTTGTTTTTTTGTTTCAGTATCAACGCCTCGGTATTCCATTATACCTGGGTTTCCACTACAAGCTGCATCTACCGAAATGGTTTCTAAGTTTGGTTCACCAATAAGTTTAAGTTGCTCTTTTGATAATTCACATTCAAAAACAACTTTTCCTCTGTAATCTTCATAGTTTTCTGAAAAAGCTTTTTTTGCCAATTCAAGTGTACTAAATGATTTGTATTTTGCTCCTTTAAATCCGTGAATAGAGTTTTTACATTCCTCCCAAGATTTTAAAACCCCCGTTTTCTGACCTTCCCAAACTACATAATATCTTTTCTTTTCCCCCCCCATTTATTTGTATTTACAAGCTCCATCTGTATAAATATGTACTTGATTTTTAATCTCCATTTTCTAAAATAACCTTTTCAATAACTTTTGGAAAATTCTCTTGTTCTAAAATATGAATTTTTTTAGCAACACTTTCAGCCGTATCACAAATCAACACTTCAAAGCTTTTTTGAAAAATAATGGCTCCTTCATCATAATTACTATTTACAAAATGAATGGTAATTCCTGATTCTTTTTCTTTATTTGCAACAACTGCATCATGAATACGCATTCCGTACATACCTTTTCCTCCATATTTTGGCAATAATGCAGGGTGAATATTAATTATTTTATTTGGAAATGAATTAAGAATAACAAATGGTACTTTCCATAAAAATCCTGCTAAAATAATATAATCAGCATGTTGTTTTAAAAATTTTAAAATAGAATTAGTACTATAAAAATCTTCTTTTGAAAAAATACTTGAGCTAACATTTAATTTTTTTGCTCTTTGCAACACTTTAGCCTTAGGATTATTTGTTAACACCTTGGTTACCTCAACGTTTAAGTTATTTTTAAAATGTTTTATTATGTTTTCAGCGTTAGTTCCTGAACCTGATGCTAAAATAATTATACGTTTCATACCTGCATATTTACTGCTAATAATCAACAAATAAACTAAAATATTTTCAACTTTATAGTTTCATTATTCAAAACTTTACTTATTTTTAAATCGTAAAAATTATCTTTTAGGTAATAAAAGATTTTCTTTTCAATAAAGTTTTATATTTTTGCCAAGTAATTAAATTTAAAATTAAAAAATTATGTCAGACATTGCATCAAGAGTTAAAGCCATTATCGTAGATAAATTAGGCGTTGACGAAAATGAAGTAACAACAGAAGCTAGCTTTACTAACGACTTAGGAGCAGACTCACTTGATACGGTTGAATTAATCATGGAATTTGAAAAAGAATTTGATATCCAAATACCAGATGATCAAGCTGAGAATATTGGCACCGTAGGTCAAGCAATTAGCTATATAGAAGAAGCAAAAAAGTAATTTTTATATGGAATTAAAACGAGTTGTAGTAACTGGGCTTGGTGCATTAACACCAATTGGTAATACAATTGATGAGTATTGGAACAGCCTCCTTAACGGAGTTAGTGGGGCGGCTCCAATAACACATTTTGATGCTTCCAAGTTCAAAACTCGTTTTGCATGCGAACTTAAAAATTTTGATGTTACTGAATTTATGCCTAGAAAAAATGCTAGAAAAATGGATAGATTCACACAATATGCTATGGTGGCAACCGATGAGGCTATTGTAAATTCAAAATTAGACTTAGAGAAAATTAATAAAGATAGAGTTGGTGTTATTTGGGGTGCTGGAATTGGTGGTTTAGAAACTTTCCAAAATGAAGTCATTAATTTTTGTGATGGCGATGGAACTCCAAGATTTAATCCTTTCTTTATTCCAAAAATGATTGCCGATATTGCTCCAGGGCAAATTTCTATTAAATATGGTTTTAAAGGACCAAATTTCACTACTGTTTCAGCCTGTGCTTCTTCAGCAAACGCATTAATTGACGCTTACAACTACATTAGGTTAGGAAAAGCTGACGTTATGGTTTCCGGAGGATCAGAAGCTGCAATAACCATTGCTGGTATGGGTGGATTCAGTTCTTTACAAGCTATATCTACAAGAAATGAGGATCCTAAAACAGCATCGCGACCATTTGATAAAAATAGAGATGGTTTTGTTTTAGGAGAAGGTGCTGGAAGCCTTATTTTAGAAGAATATGAACACGCAAAAGCACGAGGAGCCAAAATTTATGCCGAATTAGTTGGTGGTGGTTTATCTGCTGATGCTTACCATATTACTGCTCCACATCCTGAAGGAATTGGAGCAAAAAAAGTAATGCTAGATTGCCTAGAAGATGCAGGATTAAAACCCGAAGATGTTGATGCTATTAATATGCACGGTACATCTACACCATTAGGTGATATTGCTGAATCAAAAGCTATTTTAGAGGTTTTTGGAAAACACGCTTATACTTTAAATATTAACTCTACAAAATCAATGACCGGTCACTTATTAGGTGCGGCAGGTGCAATTGAATCTATTGCTTCAATTTTAACAATTGAACATGGAATTGTTCCTCCAACCATCAATCATTTTACTGATGACGACCACATTGATTCTAAATTAAATTTTACATTTAATAAACCTCAGAAAAGAGATGTTAAAGTTGCTATGAGCAACACTTTTGGTTTTGGAGGACACAACGCATGTGTGCTCTTTAAAAAACTAGATTAAAACAACAAATTACTGAATGAATTTCATTCGAAAAATTATAAAATCTCGTAATTTAAAGGACGAGGCTTTTTTACATGAATTAAGAGAATTATTAGGCTTTAAACCCAATGATTTGTATTATTATAAAAAAGCTTTTATTCATCGTTCCAATAAAAAAGTTGATAAATCTACTGGATTACCTCTAAATTATGAGCGTTTAGAATTTTTAGGCGACGCTATATTAAGTGCCATTATTGCTTCTTATTTATTTAAAGTTGTACCATCTGGAAACGAAGGTTATTTAACTCAAATGCGATCTAAGGTTGTGAGTAGAGAACATTTGAATGAATTAGGTCAAGATTTAAACCTCTTACATTTTGTAAAAAGTAATATTTCAAAATCAAAATTTGGAATTGATATTCACGGCAATATATTTGAAGCTTTAGTTGGAGCCATTTATTTAGATAAAGGATATCGATATAGTGAGAAATTTATTCAAGAGAAAGTAATTGATTCCTACGTTAGTGTAAAAGAATTAGAACGTATTATAACCAGTTACAAAAGTTTAATTATTGAATGGTGTCAAAAACAAAAAATAGAATTTCATTTTGATGTTTATGAAGATACAGGTAACGATCAGGTAAAACATTTTAGCGTAAAACTTAATTTTGATAATAAAGTTATAGCCAAAGGAAGAGCCACATCAAAGAAAAAAGCTGAAGAAATTGCTTCGAAAAGGGCATTTTTTGTTTATCAAAAAGAAATTTCTAAATCTTTATAAAATAATTCGAATACGATTTCGTAATATTATTAGTTTGAAAGATTAAACTATAGTAATTTTGCAAAATATATAGTGCTTGTTATATGGAATACGTTTTGTTTGATTTAGAAGATGATTTTTCCTTAATAGGAATTCATTCTACCGAGGAAGATTATAGACTTGCCTATTTATTAAACCAAAACTTAAACACCAAATTAACAAGGTTTAAACATCCTTTAGATTTTAAAGATTCAATATCTGAATATCCATTATTTGAATATGAAGATTGCAACAGTTTAAATAATTATTACTTAATAAATAATAAATGCAGTACAAAAGCTGTGAGTAAAAATAAAGGATTATTTGAAGGGGATTTTAGCACAATTTCTTATTTAATTCCTGAAAAAAAAGAAGTAGATTTTTTTTATAAAATAGACGGATGTAATAATCCGTTATTTTTAAAAAAATTAGTTTCTAAACTAAAAAATATTAATCAAATAGTTACTTGCTATTTAATTGACCCAACCACCTTAAAATCAAAAGATCACCTAATATTTTAATTATGGCAGAAATTACAAAAAGAACAAAAATAGTAGCAACATTAGGACCTGCATGTAGCACTAAAGAAATTATTGAAAATATGGTGATTTCTGGAGTAAATGTATTTAGAGTTAATTTCTCGCATGCTGAATATGCCGATGTTGAAGAAAAAATAAAAATAATTAGAACAATAAATAAAGAAAAAAATTACCACGTTGCCATTTTAGCCGATTTGCAAGGCCCAAAATTAAGAGTTGGTAAAATGGCTGAAAAGGTAAAACTAAAATCAGGAGACACCTTTACTTTTACCACTGAAAAATGTGAAGGAACTAGCCAAAAAGCTTTTATGACTTACCAAAATTTCCCAAAAGATGTAGAGGTTGGTGAGCAAATATTGGTTGATGATGGTAAATTATTATTTGAAGTAACTGCAACAGATAGAAAAACCGATGTTATTACTAAAGTTTTGCGTGGTGGTAAATTAAAATCTAAAAAGGGTGTAAACTTACCAAACACAAAAATATCATTACCTGCACTTACAGAAAAAGATATAAAAGATGCCTTATTTGCTATAAAAATGAATGTAGATTGGATGGCACTTTCTTTTGTAAGAACGCCGGAAGATTTAATTCAGCTAAATACGTTAATTAAAGAAAATTCTCCTTTTAAAATACCTGTAATTGCTAAAATTGAAAAACCAGAAGCGGTTGCAAATATTGATAAATTAACATCTCATTGCGATGCATTAATGGTTGCTCGTGGTGATTTAGGAGTAGAAGTGCCTATGGAAAAAGTACCTTTAATTCAAAAAAGATTAGTGTTGAAAGCTAAAAAAGCACATATTCCTGTAATTATAGCAACCCAAATGATGGAAACTATGATTAATAGTGAAGTGCCTACTAGAGCTGAAGTTAATGATGTGGCAAATTCTATTATGGATGGAGCGGATGCGGTTATGTTATCTGGAGAAACTTCTGTTGGAGAATATCCTGTTGAAGTAATTAAGCAAATGCGTAGAATTATTGAAAGTGTAGAAAATTCTCCTTTAATTTCTATTCCTGAAGTTTATGTACAATGCGTAAATGATCGTTTTATTTCAAAAACACTTTGCCATCAAGCGGCATTAACTGCTAATGCAATTAACGCTGAAGTTATTACAACGCTTACAGATTCAGGGTTTACAGCTTTCCATATTTCATCTTGGCGACCAAAATCAAACATTTTAGTTTTCTCTTCAAACCGAAGAGTTTTAACTATGCTAAATTTACTTTGGGGTGTTAAAGGAATTTATTATGATAAATTTGTAAGTACTGACCAAACCATTGAGGATATTAATAATTTAGCACATAAACACGGATATTTAAACAAAGGTGATTATGCCGTTAACGTAACTTCTATGCCTGTTAAAGAACGTGGTATGGCAAATACTATGAGAATTTCAGAGTTTTAGTATTGCCAACATGTTATACAAAAAGTAAATTTTAGATATTTATTGGTTCATCAGAGTTTTAAGTTTGTTTTAATAACTGTAGCATCACTTAGAACAAAAGGCATTGGCATCATTTTACTTGTTCTTGGTTTTACATTAAACGCATTATTGGTAAACAAATCATATTTTATTTCTAATATATCTAAATCATATTTTTGATTTTTATCCGCAACTAATTGTAAAATTATTTTCTCATCTTTTGATGTTCTGTAATAGCTTAACAAAGTTCCTTTTTGTAAATCTATAACATCAGCTGATTTAGCATTACCTTTTAATACTTCATTGTTGATTATAAAAGATTTTAATTTTAAAGGCGTTTTAGTTAATAATTCTACTTTGTTTGCATTTCTATTCGAAAAAATTTCAAGAGTAACTTTTCTATTATTATCTATTATGGTGTCCATTAAAACTGAAATAGTAGGTTTTTGTAAATTTTCTATTTTAGCCTTTGTATATAATTTAATATTAGTATGATATTTACTTGCCATTGTGTTAGTGTCATAACTTCCTTTAGTAGGTTTATCACCTAAAAATTGTTTTGTAAAATCATCTGTCCTATAATTATAGCTCGCCCAAAATGCTTTATTTTTTGAAGTATTTAAAAGATAAAAAATACTATTTGGTTTTTTTCGATTAATGCTATAATCAGAAGTGAAATACGCTATTACAAAACATAAAACGCCTACAAGTGCAACTAATTTTTTAAGTTGTTTTATCTTTGTATATTGTTGAAATACAGGAATTAACGAGCTAAATAGCAATACGGTTAACACGGTGCTTATTGCCAACATTTTTAATCCCAACCCAACAGGAAACATTTTTACTAAAGGTGCGAAAATTAAAACTATTGGCAAGCTCAAAATTGTAAAAAACAAGGTAGTATTTGTTTTTGAATTTGAAAAAATAAACACACCTAACATTACTAATAAAATGATTACAGGGATACTAAAAAATCCTGCTCCTTTTAAATAAAATCCAATTCCTGCATTAATAAGTAACCAAATAAATAAAGGAGCAATTAATAAATCTTGTTTGCTAATTTTCTTAAAATATCGATTATATATTGCGAAGCAAATAGCAACCGTTATTGCTACAAAAGCCGCTATATAATAATATCCATTATAAGTAAATCCTTGTAAAATATCTTTGTACTGAGGATGAATTTTAAGGATGAATTTCCAACCATAATAAGCAAACAATCCTGATGAAATTAAACTAATAATTAACGGAATAAATCCAATAAAAATTCCTTTAACCGTTAATTTTTTAGTGAAAAGTCCTATAAATAAAAGTCCTATAAATAAAAGAATACAAACAAAAAACATAGGCAAAACCCATGCAAAAGGATAATAAACTATCCCTAAATATGGAAAGTTAAAAAACACATCATCTTGCTGCGAATTTAATTTTTCTAAGTTGGCATTGGCAAAATAATTTAAAGTCGCTGTTAAATATGTTGCTTGATGTTTTAACGATTTAATATCTAAACGTTCAAAAGAATCCTGTGCCGTATGATAATCAAAATGATCACCAATAAACGCAAAATTAAATCCGTTAATATTTCCATCTTCTCTAAAAATAGTTAAATCGGTATCATTAGGTAGCATTTTATATACGCTATACATTAATGAATTTCCTACTGGATGCGATGCTTTTGATTGCTGAAAATTTTGAATTAAATTATGATTTCCTTCATTGGTTTCCAAAAGAATATAACTTGGACCGCCACTACCACGAGCTTCAAAGTTTAAAACTAAACCCACATTTTTTGCCCAAGGATGATGATTTACAAAGGCACTTGCCCCTAATAAACCTAATTCCTCAGCATCTGAAAAACAAATAATAATATCGTTTTTAGGCTTTTTCCCTGATGCCAAAAAAGCTCTAACGCTTTCCAATATAGTTACTACGCCACTTCCATCATCACTTGCACCAATTGCAGAGTGTGGATTTGAATCATAATGAGATAACAGCAATAAAGCTTTACCGTTTTGAGTACCTTTTATTTTTGTAATAATATTTTTGACTTTGGTGGCAGCTCTCCATTTTTTATTAACCGCCACTTGTTCTTGTATTTCCACTTGTAAACCAAGTGCTTCTAATTGTGATTTTAAGTAATTTTTTACATTTTCATGCTCAATTGTACCAACAAAATGTGGTTTTTTGGTAATTTCTTTTAATTCATTTAAAGCTTTTGGGGTAGAAAATACTACTTCACTACTTTTCTCTTTTATACTTGCCGAAGGCGTTAAAGAGACAAAACTATAGTAGCCAATAAAAATGAATAGTAAAAATGAAATTACGGTTTGATAGTTGGTTTTCATAAAAGTTGAATTTGTTTTTGGTGAAAAATTATTCGTTTTTAATCAATAAAAAATAATCGTTTTCTAATTTAAGATATCCTTGGTCATACACATAATAATAGGTATTTCCAGTTTTTGTAGTATAAATAGAAGTATAATAATTAAAATCGAAATTACCATCTAATAATTTCCTTCTGGTAACTTTTGTTTTTCCTGTTTTGTTTAGCTCAGTTAATAATCGATGATTTTTTCGTAATCTATTATTAATATTTCTAATAAGGTTTTTACTGTCTTTGTTAATTTTGTTGTTGTACGTATTTCTACAATAATCAGAGCAAAATTTTTTGTCAATGCGTCCTTGAAATGGCTCGCCACATTCTAAGCAATTTTTTTTCATAGTTTATTTTCACAATTTAATTTAATCATCAATTTTTACACTACCCCAATTTTCACCAGATTTAATTCGGTATAATTGCATTTCTGAAATACCAAATTGTTTTGCAATTAAACGCATTCTTGTTCTTCTATTTGGGTCAAATATTTTCTTTTTTATTAATCGAACTCGTCCTTCACTTAATTTAGAATAAGTTCGTTGTCCTCTTCTACTAATTTTTTTTGGATTATTTTTATGATGTAAAAACATTTCTGATTTGTTAACCCATTTTAGATTATAAATCATATTATTTTCTTTATTGAAATCTAAATGAATTACATATTTTTGATCCTCTCTTTTTTCACAAAACAAAATAGCAACTACTCTGTGCACATATGCTGAAGATCCTTTATTCTTTTTCCTATTTTTTTTTCTAATTCCAAAAGATAAATATTCACTAACCAAAGATGTTGGAGAAAGCCTCCAATCTTCTTCATATATTTTTTTCTTTTTAATTCTTCCATAATTTGAAACCATATATTCATCATCATCACTCCAATTTTCTCCTTTATAATATTTCCAAATCTCGTTATTAAAGTCAATTATCATAATCCAACATTTTAGTTTGTAGATTTAAATATACAAAAAATATTCGTGTACAAACGATTACAATCATTTACATTCGAAAGTAATTAAATACCAACCGAATAAATATTATGAAGCTACTCATATTTGCACTGTTGAATCGAACAAACGAGATTTGACTTAATTTAAAACTTATCTTATGAATACGTTAAGAAACAAAGTACAATTAATTGGAAACTTAGGAAGCAATCCTGAAATTATTACCCTTGAGAACGGCAGTAAACTAGCAAAATTTTCACTTGCCACAAATGAAACCTACAAAAATGCAGATGGTGAAAAAATAACCAACACTGAATGGCACAATTTAGTGGCATGGAATAAAACAGCTGAAATTGTTGAAAAATATTTAGAAAAAGGAAAAGAAATTGCTATTGAAGGTAAATTAACTTCAAGAAGCTACGATGATAAAGAAGGGAATAAAAAATATATTACAGAAGTAATTGTAAATGAATTGTTAATGCTTGGAGGAAAATAAGTTTTGGAATTTTGCTATGATTAAAAGAAAAACCGCCAATTGGCGGTTTTTTCTTAGACACTACCCAAAAATATAGAATTAAAAAATACGAGAGTTTACTTTTTAAGTAAAATTAAATTATTTTTTAAATATAATTAAATCTCTAATTTTATTTAAATGTTGTTCACTTTTTTGTTATATGTTCAATTAGGAAATCTATAGTCTTTTTAGATCTTTCATTACGTTTGTGATTTTCATCTTGAAAGTGAATTATTTGAACAGATAATAGGATAAGAATAAATTTAATAATCATTAACCTTTTTTGTATATATACGTATTTTCATAATTGCAATCCATACAACCACACAAATTCCAACAATAACTAAACGTTTGTTTAAACTAAAAATAGTAGTAAATAATGTACTAAACCCAATCATGTTACCAATTATGTGAAAACATGCAGCTGCGAAAATAGATTTAGTCTTGTCTGCAATTAAGCCTATTCCAATGCTAGAAATTACTAATATAGAAAAAATAAAAAATTCATTTAAAATATTTGTATTTCCTAAAAATGTAAGATGCCACACATACCAAAACACCCCTACAACAGAATATTTAATGATAGGCTTGTAATTACTTAATTCATCTTGTAAATACCCTCTCCATCCTGTCTCTTCAGCTATTCCATAAAGGACAATCCAAATTCCTATAAGCATCCCATATACGTGTTTATTAAAACCTGTATTATTTTTTATTCCAAACATAAACAGTATTAAAATTGGAGTAATAATCATTAAGATACTTTTTAACTTTGCAATTCCAAGAAAAGAGATTTTCCTCTTAACTTTAAATATAAATGTAATAATCAAAGCACCCGCAAAAGGACCTAATCCTTCTAAAAGTGATTTATATATATCAAGTATGGGAGAAAGTTTCCAATTTTTATAAAACCCAAAAATATCATACCTAAATAGAAATGATGATGATAAGGCTATGAGCATATATAATGAGATACGTATATATATTTTATTTAATAATTTCATGAATTTTATTTTTTATTATTAAAATTCCTTTTTCAACCAAGAATCTGACATCTTCATTATTGTTGTTTTTTCTAAAGGTAGAATTCTTGGCAACCTTGTTGAAAATTTCTTTCGTTAATTCTATTATTCTGTAATTTTCTTTGTTAAGAATATAAAATTTATTATCATATTTAAACAATCCAGTATTTTGGTTTACAATAAACTCATTTGAAGTATTATAAGACATTTCATATAGTTTATCAATTTTATTTCTTTCAATTTCTATAAATTTATGAAGATATAGCCATCCTTCCCATTCAGGGCAAACTCACACTTTTATTTTCAATATCCTTAATAAATAGTCTTCATCCCAAGCCGCTTTGAGTCTTTTGCTTTTAACCGACAGTTTTTTAGTTTGTTCATTTTTCAGGAGGTTCAAGGCTAT
>NZ_JAKIUR010000087.1 GCF_021647475.1 Lutibacter sp. | reverse complement strand
AAAGCATCTGTGCCAGGTTTTATATAATAGTGTGTATTGGCAATTTTTGAAGTTTCAGTATATCTTGGGTCAACAACTATCACTTTTCCACCTCGTTTTTTTATGGCTTTTAGTCGGTTTGCAAAATCTGGAGCAGTCATAATACTTCCGTTAGAAACGGCAGGGTTTCCACCAATAATTAGCATAAAATTAGTACGGTCAATATCAGGAATAGGAAGCATTAAATAATGGCCAAACATATGCAATGATGCAAAATGATGTGGCAACTGATCAATGGAAGTTGCTGTATAGTTTTGGTTAGAACCTAAACTTTGAAGAAAAGGGCCGCCAAATAACATCAATCCAATATTGTGTACAGTAGGGTTGCCACGGTAAGAGCCAATAGCATTTTTCCCATATTGTTTTTGAATTCGTTTTAATTTATCTTCAATTTCATCAAAAGCATCTTTCCAAGAAATAGCTATCCAACCATTTTGAATTCTTTTAATAGGTGTTTTAAGTCGGTCTTTATCGGTATATAAATCGGTTAAAGCAATAGCTTTCGGACAAATATGACCTTGACTTAAAACATCATTTTTATCACCTTTTATAGAAATAACAGATTTATTTTTATACGTAATTTCTAATCCGCACATAGATTCACAAAGATTACAAGTGCGGTAGTGTGTTTTAATATTTTCCATTATTGTACAGTTTTACAGGCAATTAAATCACCACATTCTAATGCTACAGAACGGTCAGTGGTAATTTTTTGATACTTAGGATTAGAATTCATTTTAAGAAAATATTTAGGATTGAGTTTTTGTTGGGTGAATTTGCTTTGTTTGCATAATTATTTTATCAATATTATAAGTTAAGGAGTGCACATTCTAATAAATACATGCAATAAAATAGAAATTAGAATATTGTGAAATTACAAAAAATAAAAATAGATTAATTAGATGAATAAAATAACCCAAAAAGTCAATCTATTTTTATAATATTGATGTTTATAAATTATATTGACTAAATGAGTAAATCAAAAAATAACTTATTAATTGTTTTTGCTTTTTTTGCAATTTATGTCATTTGGGGATCTACCTATATGCTTAATAAAATTGCAGTTATGGAACTTCCTCCGTTTATGTTGGCAGCTGTTCGATTTTTAAGTGCAGGGGTGTTAATATTAATTATAGCTTTAGTTTCTGGAATTAAAATAGGTATTTCTAGCAAACAACTTGGAAACACTGCAATTGCTGGATTTTTATTTTTAACATTTGCAAATGGAGTAGTGGTTTGGGCCTTGAAATATGTAGATAGTGGATTCGCAGCATTAGAAATATCAGCACAGCCGTTAGTTGTACTACTATTAATGAGAATTTTTGAAGGAAAAAAAATTCAACCAACATCTATAGTTGGTGTTGTTTTTGGAGTTATTGGAATATACTTGTTGGTCTCTCAAAAGCAATTAATTAGTCAAGAAGACACCATTTTGGGTATGTTAATGATTTTTGCCTGTATGATAAGTTGGGGATATGGGAGTTTGTTTGTCGCCAAGGCAAACTTACCATCAAACTATTTTGTAAATACAGGTTATCAAATGTTATTAGGTGGAATTATGCTATTAATTAGTAGTTATTTGTTTAATGAAACCTGGTCTATGCCAACAACTTGGAGTTTAGAAGTTCAATATTCTTTAGTTTTACTCATCATTTTTGGAAGTATTATTGCATTTACGTCATTTAATTATCTGTTAAAAGTAGTTTCACCTGAAAAAGTGGCAACATCAACCTATGTAAATCCTATAATTGCATTGAGTTTAGGTTGGTATTTTTTAAACGAACAAATTACAACACAATCTATTTTTGCAGCTTTAATTTTATTAACAGGAGTGTATTTTATAAATACAAAAAAGAAAATTGTTATTTTTTCTAGATTTAATAAATAATACTATTTTTTAGTATGAGTTTTTTTGAATTAGGCTATATGAATCAATTTTTTGAAAGTTCAAGTCGAGATCAGCTGAATATTATTAGTTTTCTAAATTTCTAAGTTAAACAAGTAAGCTAGTATGTAGCAATGATAATTTGTTGTTAAGGTACTAAAAACTGTAAAATAGTATTTAAAAGCTCCTTAAAAAGGAGCTTTTATTTTTATTAAAATATAATGCTAAAAAAATTCACTAAATTAGGGCTTAAACAAAAACCGTTATAACTGATTAAGAAAAATGGCACAGAAATAACAATAGTAAGAAAAATATATAGATTATAACTAAATTTTGGACAATAGTAATATTGATTTTTATAGCCGTTACAAATAGTTAAGAGAATTTAGCCAAATAATTTAAATCTTAAAAAACAACAAAGTACCGGCAACTTATAAAATTATATACAATTTAATCAAAATTATATATAAAATTGTGAATGTTTTTATGAATCTTGCAATACAATTATAACTAAATATATAAACGTAAAAACACAACAATTAAAAAATAAAATCATGAAAAAATTAATTTATATGTTAAGCATACTATTTCTATTTATAGGGATAAATTCTTATGCACAAACAGAAAAATCGGTAGAAGGAAATGTAAACAATCTTCCTGTAAAAGAATATACACTTATATTAAAACAAGAAAAAGTAAATAAAGCCGGAACAAAAGTTGTGGGAATGACTATAAACGGAACCATCCCCGGGCCAGTACTAGAATTTACTGAAGGCGAATATGCTATAATTTATGTAAAAAACGAAATGAACGTAGAAACTTCTATTCATTGGCATGGTCTTTTATTGCCTAATTTTTATGATGGCGTTCCATATTTAACAACACCACCAATAGAACCAGGTCATACCCTAAAATATGAATTCCCTATTAAACAATCTGGAACTTATTGGTATCATGGACATACACTGTTACAAGAACAAGTTGGTGTTTTTGGGGCAATTGTTATTCATCCTAAAAAAGAAACTTTAAAATATGATAAAGAATTGGTATTAATGCTTTCTGATTGGACTAACGAAAAGCCAATGAATGTATTGCGAAATTTAAAACGAGGAACAGAGTGGTACACCAATAGAAAAGGTACTTCAACACCATTAAACCAAGTAATTAAAAGAGGTGCTTTAGGAGCACAACTCAATTTTTGGAAACAACGTATGGAAGGTGTTGATATTGCAGATATTTATTATCCAGCATTTTTAATTAATGGAGAACAATCTATTGAATATCCTGAATTTAAAGCTGGAGAAAAAGTACGTTTACGTATAATTGACGGTGGAGCTTCCACTTCTTTTTGGATGACTTTTGGCGGTGGAAATCCATTATTAGTTTCTGCTGATGGATTAGATGTTGTTCCCATAAAAAAGAACAAAACTTTTATTGCTATAGCAGAAGCATACGATTTTATTGTTACAATTCCAGAAGATGGTAAAATAGAATTTAAAATTACTGCACAAGATGGTTCAGGAACTGCCTCTGTATTCTTAGGAAAAGGGAAAGTATTGAAAGCACCAAATGTTATGAAACCAGATAAAATTGGGATGATGATGAACATGGCAAAAATGGACATGAAAATGGGAGCACATGGCTTAAAATTTCGTCCAAAAAAAGATGAACGCTTTAAAATGAAAAAAGAATATGATATGCAAATGAAAGGCAAAATGAAAGGAATGGATATGAATAATTCTAATAAAATGAATTCTTCAAAAAGTAAAAATGATAAGATGAAGAATGATGATAATAAAGTAGATTCAGGAAAGCAAATAGCTACTCAATACAATTATGATTATTTAAAATCGCCAAAAAAAACCAATTTTAATAAAGATATTCCTGTAAAAGAAATTTTGTTAAACCTTACAGGAAATATGCAACGATATATTTGGAGTATGAATGGAGTTCCACTTTCAGAAGCCGATAAAATAAAAATAAAAGGCAATCAAGTAACTCGTATTACACTCAATAATTTAACCATGATGCATCATCCAATGCATTTGCACGGACATTTTTTTAGGGTAATTAATAAAAATGGAGACTATTCACCTTTAAAACACACGGTAAATGTACCGCCAATGCAGTCAGTAACTATTGAATTTTATGGAAATGAATATGGTGATTGGTTTTTTCACTGTCATATTTTATATCATTTAATGGGTGGAATGGCTCGTGTTATTAGTTATGATACTCCACGTGATCCACGTATGAAAGGCTATCCTGTAAAAACATTATTAGCCGAAACCGATAGATATTATACATGGGGATTACTAGATGCCACTTCAAGTATGACAGCAATAAATTTAACAACTTCTAATATCAGAAACCAATTTAATGCATCAGTTGAATATGGTTGGAACAAAAATATGGAAGCAGAATTTACTTATGAATATTATTTACATGATTATTTACGTGTTTTTGGAGGCGTAAATATAGAAAATGAAATTCCTGATAGTTTAAACAATTTTAAAACAACAGCCGTAGCAGGTATTCGTTTTTTAACACCCTACCTTTTTAGTTTAGATACTCGTATAGATAGTGATTTAAGAACAAGAGTATCTCTAGGTAAAAGCATTTTAATTTTCCCAAAACTTTCGGTATTTGGTTATTATGAATACCAAATAGATTTTGGTATTGTAAACAATCTACCTACTAATAAAAATTATCTATCTGAAACTGTTTGGAGTGCCGGAGCGGAATATATGTTTTCAAGAAATTTTTCTTTAATGGCAAGCTATGACAATCGTTATGGAGGTGGAGCAGGTTTATCTATTCGATTTTAATTATAAAAAAGTAATCGGTTAATTATAAATTTTATTACATTGACCTAAAAATAAAAGAGATATGCTCATTACAAATAAAATTCTTCCTAAAATTAAGCTTGTACTGAGTCTTACTAAAGAATTTATATTTCTGCTTGTATTGTTTTTGCTATTCTTTTTAATAATGAATATTTGGGGTCATTTGGAGTATCCAAATTTATGGGCAGGTGCATTAGTATTATTTTCAATAACAAAAATTTATCTTTTAGTTTCACATACATTTAAAAAATTAGATACACTTATTGAAAGTAACCATTCATTCAATCACATGTTACTTTTACTTGGTGCTATAATTGCTATTATAGTTATTTCATTTGCAATAGATTACTTATGTGCTTCAGAAATTTATACAGATGCATTTTCAGGAATTCAAAATAATCAACCATTAATATCTCGTTTTTTAAACTTTTTATATTTCAGTATTGTTACTTTTACAACTGTTGGGTATGGAGATATTATTCCTTTAAGTCCTGTCGCAAAACTAATTACTGTATTTGAAATGATATCAGCATTTGTGGTAATCGTATTTATTATTTCAAAATATTTTAGAAATAAATAGAAAAATGAAAATGCAAAAACAAGAAAAACAAAAATTATCATTAATTGGATCTATTTCATTAGGTACAGGTGTGATGATTGGTGCAGGTATTTTTGTGCTAATGGGTCAGATTGCTGAATTGGTAGGCGACTTGTTTCCAATAGCATTTATAGCCGGTGCAGTTGTAGTAGGTTTTAGCTCATATTCCTACGTTAAATTTTCCAATGCCTATCCATCATCAGGGGGAGTAGTAAAATTCTTTACAAAATCATACGGGCCTAGTACTGCAACAGGAACTTTTTCATTGTTAATGTACGTGTCTATGGTAGTTTCTGAAAGTTTAGTAGCAGGTACTTTTGGTGCTTATACGCTTAGACTATTTCCTAAAGAATACGCTGGTTATGCCTCAATTCTTGGTGTAATACTTATTGCTATAGCTTATATAGTCAATATATCAGGTAATAAAGTAATAGAGGTAACAGCTACTTTTACGGCAATAATAAAAGTTGTTGGAATTTCGCTTTTAGCAATTGCGGGTCTTGTAATATCGGGTTTACCCACAATTACAGGTACTTATGTTTCTGGAGTAAATGCAGACCTACCAAAGGGATTAGGATTTGTGGCAGCATTGGCATTATCAATTCTTGCTTATAAAGGTTTTACAACAATTACAAATCAAGGAGGAGATATTATAAACCCACATAAAAATATTGGTAAATCTATTATTATTTCAATTTTAATATGTACCCTAATATATGTTACTTTAGCACTATCAGTTTCTGGAGGATTAAGTATTCCTAAAATTATTGCAGCAAAAGATTATGCTTTAGCTGCTGCTGCAGAGCCGATATTTGGTGAATGGGGTTCTATATTAACTATTTTTCTTGCAATTATTGCAACGGTTTCAGGAGTAATAGCAAGTGTATATTCAGCTTCCAGAATGTTAGGTATGCTGGGTGATATGAAGCAAGTACCTAATATAAATAAAGTGAGAAAACTTAAAAATCCGGCTCTTTTTTTTACCGTTTCTCTTGCCATACTTTTAACCATACTGTTTGACCTTACCAGAATTGCTTCCATTGGAGCTATTTTCTACTTAATAATGGATATTGCTATTCATTGGGGACTTATAAGATATTTAAAAAAAGATGTGAATATAAGTTTTAATCCAATTATTCCAATAATTGCAATTATAATGGACATTGTTGTTTTGTTTGCTTTTATTTATTTAAAATATTTGAGTGATCCTTTTGTTCTTGTAGTTGCTTTAATAGGAATCATTCTCATTTTTTTAAGTCAATATCTTTTTATGAAATCTCATACAGATAAAGATGGAAAAATGCATATGGGAATGGATGAGGAATTAATTGATGAAAAGTAAACCAATAAAAATCAACTTATTTTAGTGGGATATCATTAAAGTTAATTAGAGAAATCTTATATTCAAAGTTGCAGTAATTTTATAAAAGTCCATTAGCAACAAATATTAAAGAAAAAACAAAACTGTAACAAAAGAGAGGAATAAACGTCTTTATGTAAAATAAAAATATTATGAAAAAACTATATTTATTACTATTGATATTTTTCACTTCATCAATAAGTTATGCACAAAATTGTGATTGCTCTTCAAATCTAAAATGGTTAATAGAAATCTTTGAAAAAAATGATGCTGGATTTCAATATGTAATTGACAAAAAAGGAGAAAATGCTTATTTAATTCACAATAAGGTTTTCAAAGAAAAAGCATCAAAAATTAACAATAAAACAGAATGTTTAAAATTATTAAATGATTGGACAGAATTTTTTAGAAAAAATCATTTACAAATAGTTTTAAACGAAAACACGAATACTTCAAATAACCAAAAAGAGTTATCAAAAAAAGAAATAATAGAAATCTACAAAGACAGTCCAAAATTTGAGATTAAAGAGAAGGAATTTAATAAGTATATCGAGAGTTTAAAAAATAAGAATAGCTTTGAAGGAGTTTGGATTTCACAGCCTTATACCATAGGAATAATAAAGGACAAGAATAACTCAAAAAGAGATTATGTTGGTTTTATACTAAAATCTGGAAGCCCATATTGGCAACCTAATCAAATTAAATTAGAAATCGTTAAAAATGAAAGCGGAAAGTATAATATGAAATATTATATGCGTGACCATTCAATTAGAGAAATTAACAATATTGATATTGCAGGAAATAATTATTTGTTAGCAGATTTCATAGTTTTAAAACGAATTAAACCTGTATTAAAAACAGACCCAAAAACCGAACTATTTTTTAAATCAATATATGCAGA
>NZ_JAKIUR010000086.1 GCF_021647475.1 Lutibacter sp. | reverse complement strand
GCCTTTGCTTTGAAAGATAGAATTTATTATAACGCTCTAAAAAACGCAATGAAACAAATTAATGAGTTATCAACAAATAAATATCAAAATGTGGCGTAATCGTGAATGTTTTGCGTAAGGTCAGTCACTAATTAAGGACATACAAATTTTCTTATATTGAACTCAGGTTAAAATGCACAACGGGTAAGCATTAATCCTTTTGAATATCTTTTAAAACCAATTGTAAACTTGTATAGCCATTCCAATGGTTTTCATCAATACAAAACGCTACTTTAAATGTGTTTTTTTGCTGAATTAAGGATAATTTATTTCCTAAATTAAAACCAATTGCATGATATGTTTTTTGATTGACACCTTCAATAATATTTAATTTTAAGTGGGTTTTATCTTCACCAACCGTTTTACCAAATCCATTATCATGTAAGTCCGTTGCCATAAAAGTAGGCTTCATATTTTGTGGCCCAAAAGGAGCTAATTGATTTAAAATTCGATAAAATTTAGGAGTAATTTCCGATAAACTAATTTCTGCATCAATACTAATTTCTGGAGTTCTAGATTCTTCAGAAATGGTGTTTTTTACTACTTCTTCAAATTTTTGCTTAAAATTTTGATAATTTTCTTCTTTTAGAGTCAAACCTGCCGCGTATTTATGTCCACCAAATTGCTCCATAAATTCGGTACATTGTTCTAATGCATTATACACATCAAATCCTTTAACTGAACGTGCTGATGCTGCCAATTTATCACCACTTTTAGTAAAAACTAAGGTTGGTCTATAATAGGTTTCAATTAATCTTGAGGCGACAATACCAATCACACCTTTATGCCAATTTTTATCATAAACAACGGAGGTGTAATTATCTTTTTCGCCATTTTCTTCAATTTGTTGAAGTGCTTCAATAGTAATGGATTTATCTAATTCTTTTCTATCTGAATTATATTTTTCTATAGCTCCAGCAAATTCAACAGCAGTTTCAAAGTCTAATTCCGTAAGCAATTCCACTGCATAATTTCCATGTTTAATTCTTCCAGCAGCATTAATTCTAGGTGCAATTATAAAAACCACATCGGTAATAGTTAATTCCTTTTTTTTAAGCTGATGAATCATGGCTTTTATGCCATTTCTTGGATGCTGATTAATTACTTGCAATCCATAAAAAGCTAAAATTCTGTTTTCACCAGTAATTGGGACAATATCTGCAGCAATAGCAATAGCTACTAAATCTAAATATTCCACCAAATCATCAATAGTTTGATTTCTATTAGTTGCCAACGCCTGAATTAATTTAAATCCAACACCACAACCACACAATTCTTTGTAAGGATATTCACAATCTTCACGTTTTGGATCTAAAACAGCAATAGCAGCTGGGATTTCATTTCCCGGCCTATGATGATCACAAATAATAAAATCGATTTCTTTTTTAAAAGCGTAAGCTACTTTATCAATGGCTTTTATACCACAATCTAGAGCGATGATTAAAGAAAAATCATTGTCCTCAGCAAAATCAATTCCTTTAAATGAAATGCCATACCCTTCATCATATCTATCTGGTATATAAGTTGCTACATTCGGATAAAAAGTTTTTAAATAGGATGAAACTAAGGAAACGGAAGTAGTTCCATCCACATCATAATCACCATAAATTAAAATATTTTCATCATTTTTAATCGCTTTTTCAATTCGATTAACAGCCAAATCCATATCTTTCATAGCAAATGGATTGTGCAAATTGGCTAAGTTTGGACGAAAAAAATCTTTAGCCTCATCAAAAGTTTCAATGCCACGCTGTACTAATAATTTTGCTAACGTAGTTTCAACTTGTAAAGTGGCACTTAGTTGTTTAACTTTTTGAGGATTTGGTGATGATTTTAGTTTCCATTGCATAGCGTTACTTTTTCCTCAAAAGTAGTTAAATTATTTTATTGATTTATGTATTTAATTTCGGTAGTTACTTTTGCAAACTGGCGAAACATTTCCATAACACCACAATAACGCTCAACAGATAAATTTACCGATTTTTCAATTTTATCTTTTTTAAAATCGCTTCCGAAAAATTGATACGTAACATGTACTTTATCGTAATATTTTGGGTGCTCATCCGTTAAATTTGCTTCTACCAATACATTAAAATTAGCTACTTCAGCACGCATTTTTTTTAATAACGAAATTACATCCATAGCGGTACAACCAGCCAATGAGGTTAACATCATTTTTTTAGGACGTAATCCTTTTCCTTGTCCACCAACAACTTCATCAGCATCAATTAGTACACTTCCTTCGTCTGTAACTGATTCAAAAAGCATTTTACCTTTCCAACTAACTTCTATTTTATTTATCATAATTATTTTTATTTTGAAGATGTAAATTTAAAAGAAAAATTATTAAAACTATAAATTGACGTTTAATTGTTTTGTACTTTTGAAATGTTTTTAGTGGATTACAATGAAATGCAACTTACTACTTCTTCTTATTTTTAATTTTTTGTTAGTGTCTGTCACTTGTTATACTCAAACAAGCACTCCTCCAACTATTACAGCAACAGGAAATCAAAATTATTGTCCACTTTCTAACATAAATATTGTTACAGATTTTGATATTATTCCTGGTGATGAACAAATTGATGCCGTTTTTATTCAAATTTCAGAAAATTATAGTAATGGTGAAGACACTTTATTTTTAACAAATATAACTGCACATCCTAATATTTATACAACTTGGATTGCTTCTGAAGGAAAATTAAAACTAGAAGTAATTACTCCTTCTACAACAAGTTATACGGATTTAATAGCTGCAGTTAAAGATATTATTTTTACTAGCACTAGTACAACCATTTCTGGGCAAAAACAATTTTCATTTACTGTTGATGAAGCTAATTATTTACCTTCAACTGGGCATTATTATGAATATGTTTCCGATGTTGGAATTAGTTGGACGGATGCAAAAACAGCTGCTGAAACAAAAACACACTACGGATTACAAGGTTATTTGGCTACAATAACCACACCCGAAGAAGCACAGTTAGCAGGTAAACAAGCTGAAGGAACTGGTTGGATTGGAGCAAGTGATGAAGAAACTGAAGGAACTTGGAAATGGATGACAGGGCCTGAAACAGGAATGACTTTTTGGATAGGTAACGCTAGCGGAACAACCTCTGGCACTGACATTCCGTTTGCTAATTGGAATACCGGAGAGCCAAATAATTTAGATGACGAAGATTATGCACATGTTACCGCCCCAAATGTTGGAATTACTGGTTCTTGGAATGATTTAAAAAATACTGGTGAAGTTTCTGGTGATTACCAACCAAAAGGATATATTGTTGAATATGGTGGGATGCCAGGAGATCCTACTTTAAATTTATCTGCTAGTACAAAAATTACCGTTCCTTCTATTATTTCTGTGAATCCTGCTGAAAATTGCGGTGCTGGTTCAGTAATATTAAATGCTACAGCATCTGCTGGTGATGTACTTTGGTTTGATTCTCTTACTAGTTCAACGCCTATTTTTACAGGAACCAGTTTTTCTACTCCTATTTTAACTTCTACCAAAACTTATTATGTATTGGCATCAGTTGGTGGATGTTTACAAGGAGAACGTAAACCTGTAATAGCAACTATTAACACTATACCAACCATAACTTCAACAACAGACGATACTATTTGTGATGCTGGCACTGCAACTTTAAAAGCAACAGCTTCTGAAGGAATAGTAACTTGGTACGAAACATTAATTGGAGGAACATCTATTTCAACAGGAGAAAGCTTTGAAACTCCATTTATTTCTGAAAATAAAACGTATTATGTGGAAGCCGTTTCTAATAGCTGTTCCTCATCGTCAAGAATTCCAATACAGGCAATTGTACAGTACACAAAAACATCAATAAATTTAAATCTTTCTTTAAATAATTTTGATATCATTGATAATTCAAATAATAATTCTATAACTATTAAAAATGTAGCTAGTTTTGGAAATGGAGCTTATACTTTTTCAATTGATAATATTGATGGTCCTTATCAAGAGTCCACAACATTTGAAAACTTAACTTCAGGTTTTCATACTATTTTTATACTCGATAATACCATGTGTGGATTTGATAAAATCGAAATTCCTATTTTAGGATTTCCAAAGTATTTTACACCAAATAATGATGGTATTAATGATACTTGGCAACTTAAAGGTTTTTCATCAGATATATATCCTATTTCTAAAATTTTTATATTTGACAGATTCGGAAAATTAATAGGTGAAATAAATCCAATAAGTAATGGATGGAATGGAATTTTTAATGGTAAAACATTACCTTCGTCAGATTATTGGTTTACCGTAAAACTAACTAATTCTTTAGGGATTATAACAAATTACAGAGGACATTTTAGTTTATTAAGACCATAATATTTTGATTATTGATTCAACAGATAACAAATGCTAAAGTTTAAAAATATAGTTAACACCATAAAAAAAATACCTTTTCTACTAAGTTTTGTGGCTGTTATAGGTATCATAATTGATTATGGCGTTTACCAATCTGAAAATTTTGAGCAAAAATTATTTTGGTTATATATTATAACCATTGGTATTGGTATTTTAGCAAATATTTTTCGCTTTTTTTACAAAAAAAGCATTCCTAAATTAAAAGCATTAATTTTTGATGTCCTTTTTTCAATTATTCTTTTAGCACTATTATTTCATCATTTAAAACTATATAATATTAATTTTTTAAATGATAGAATTTGGCTACAGTTAGGAACTTTTATTGTATTTATCCGTGAAATTTCATTGATAGATTTTAACTTATTAAAAGAAAAACTAAATCCCGCACAACTATTTGTATTAAGCTTTTTCACCATAATTATAATAGGTGCAATATTGTTGATGCTTCCAAAATCTACTCATAACGGAATTACTTTTGTAAATGCTTTATTTACCTCTACAAGTGCCGTTTGTGTAACGGGTTTGGTTGTTGTAGATACTGGTACTTATTTTACTCATTTTGGTCAAGTTATTTTAATATTTTTAATGCAATTAGGTGGATTAGGTGTTATGACTTTTGCTAGTTTTTTTAGCTACTTTTTTAAAGGAGTTTCTTCTTATAAAAATCAACTTATGTTGAGTGATATGACCAATTCTGAAAAAATTGCAGAAGTATTTAGCATTATAAAAAAGATTGTTTTAGTTACTTTTTCAATTGAAGCAATTGGTGCAATCTTAATTTTTAGAAGTTTAAGTCCATCTCTTATTCCTGACTTAAATAGCCGAATATTCTTTTCCATTTTTCATACTGTTTCTGGATTTTGTAATGCTGGTTTTTCAACACTAACCGATAATTTATACGAAATTGGATATCGATTTAATTATCCTTTACACATTGTAATTGCATTTCTTATTATTTTAGGGGGAATTGGTTTCCCCATTATTTTCAATTTCTTTAAATATTTGCGCCATTTAATTAAAAATAGAATTAAACTTCTTGAAAATAAAAAAGCAGTTCATATACCTTGGGTAATTAACATAAATACTAAATTAGTTGTAATAACTTCAAGCATATTAATAATTTTAGGAACTTTGTTTTTTTACCTTTTAGAATATAATCATTCTTTAGCAAATCAACCTGTTTTTGGTAAAATTGTAGGAGCCTTTTTTGGAGCAGTAACTCCAAGAACTGCCGGATTTAACACTATAAACATGGCATCATTACAAGCTCCAACTATTTTATTAATTATATTTTTAATGTGGATTGGGGCATCTCCAGCTTCAACAGGTGGTGGTATAAAAACAAGCACTTTTGCCATTGCAACTTTAAATATTTTAAGCATTGCTAAACGAAAAACGAAAACTGAAATTTTTCATAGAGAAATTGCCGCTATTTCCATAAAAAGAGCATTTGCTGTAATTTCATTATCTTTAATTGTAATAGGGCTTTCTGTTTTTTTAATAACTATTTTTGATGGAGAAAAAAATATGATGGCAATTATTTTTGAATGTTTTTCGGCTTTTAGTACTGTAGGATTAAGTTTAGGAATTACTAGTTCACTTACAGATACTAGTAAAATTATTTTGGTGTTAACCATGTTTATTGGTAGAGTTGGTATGTTAACAGTATTAATTTCTTTTCTAAAAAAAGTAACACACACAAAATACAGGCATCCAACTGAAGAAATTTTAATAAATTAATTTCAATAAAAATGAAATATATAATAATTGGACTTGGAAATTTTGGTGCATCGCTTGCTCAAAGGCTTACCAAAGCAGGAAATGAAGTAATAGGCGTTGATAATAAAATGAGTAAAGTTGAAGCACAAAAAGAAAACATTACACATACCGTTTGTTTAGATTGTACCGATCCGCAAGCTGTATCTTATTTACCTTTAAAGGATACCGATGTGGTTATTATATGTATTGGTGAAAATGAAGGAGCTAATATTATGGCAACTGCACTAATGAAACGCTTAAAAGTTAAACGTTTAATTGGCAGAGCCGTTTCGGCATTACACGAAGGAATTTTAGAAGCAATGGGCGTTGAAGAATTTGTACACCCAGAAGATGAAACAGCTGAAAGATGGGCGAAAAAATTAAATCTTAAAGGAGTTATTGATTCATTTGAAGTTGAAGGGAATTACAGCATTATTGAAGCAAACGTTCCAAAAAAATATGAAGGAAAATCGCTATTAGAACTAAATTTAGGTAAAAATTTTAACGTTTTAGTTTTAACAACAATTAAAATTACAGAACAAAAAAATTTAGTAGGAATTAAAAGAAAAGTTAGAAAAGCTCAAGGAGTAGCAACATCAGAAACAATTTTAAATAAAGGTGAAATAATTGTTCTTTATGGCAATGTGAAAAATATTGAAAAATTATTAGCAGAAGATTAAAATCAATTTTTATAACTCGTTGTGCATTTTGATTCTTTAAACATCCTGTTAACATCAGGAGTAATTTTTGATAAAAAAGTGTATCAAGAACGACTATTTTTAACTAAAAAACCTATTTTTCGATACTAATTTTAAGGCTAAAAAGGCTAAAAGTCACTCAAATTGACGAAATTTTATCATAATGTACAATGGATTTTTACAATATATTTATAACTTTTGTTATTCTACAATAAGCAGTGAATACAAAAACAAAATTCCTAAAACAATGCCTTAATCATTTTTGCAACACCATCATTTTTATTCGAATCTGTAATTTTATCTGCAATTGCTAACACTTCTTCATTTGCATTAGCAACGGCAACTCCTAAACCAACCGCTTTTAACATTTCAATATCGTTATAATTATCTCCAAAAGCCACAATGTTTTTAATCGAAATTTCTGGAAAACATTTTTTTAGCAATACATCAATTGCTGTTTTTTTGGATACAGATTTATGTGAAATTTCAATGTAAGTTGGTTTTGAACGATACAACATAATTTCGTCAGAAAATTGCTTTTCTAACGATTTGTATAAAACATCAATTTCGGTCTAATAGACAAAAAGTAGGCTGATTTCAGTTGTAATTTTTCAAGTGGACAAAAAGTAGTGGAGTGTCTACCTTTGATGTGACAATTTTAATAAGCCCATAAATAATATATATTTGAATTATGGCAAGAACAAAGTATGACAATGAGTTTAAGGTTATGATAGTTGAACTATTAAAATCAGGG
>NZ_JAKIUR010000085.1 GCF_021647475.1 Lutibacter sp. | reverse complement strand
ACGCATTTGACAAGGTTTTATTCACCAAGATACTAAAAACTGGTCTTTTTTGAGCCCTATTTTGGTAATAAAAACAACTGAAAACACTATTAAAACTATCTTCTTGTAATAAAATAGGTTCGACTATCTAACCGTTTTTGAATACTACTTTTAGTTGGTTTTGAAGGTTTTCTTTTTTTAGGAATTATTAAAGCACGAGTAATAATTTCTATAAATCGTTGTATAACAATTTCTTTATTTTTATGCTGGCTGCGACTTTCATCACATTTTAAAATTAATTGATTTTCTTTAGTAATCTTTGTTTTTAAATTTTTATAAAGTAATTCTTTTTCTTCTTCGGTAAATTCTTGTGAGTTTTGTAAATTAAATAACAATTCAATTTTAGAGGAAACTTTATTTACATGTTGTCCGCCAGCACCACTGCTTCTAACAGCTTTAAAGGTAAGTTCTTTTATAAGGTTTTCAGCATTCATTAGAGATACTGATTTGGGTTATCATTATTTTGTTGATGTAAAAAATGCAAATCTAAATCGGATAAATTGTCAGAAAAACGTTGTAAATTTTCTTTAGATTTTAATATTTTATCAATTTTAGAAACTGCAGTTTTAAACCTTGTTTTTTTATCACCCTTTAATAAAATATATGGGCGATTGTATTTGATTAATGCATTTTCAAAAGCCTTAAACATTTCTAAACGTTGTTCAGGTCGGTCTCTTAAATCATCCGCTTCCCACGGTGTATCAATATAGGTTAGTAAATACAAATCATAATTGTTTTCTTTTGCAGCTTTTGCTAAATCTTCATTTACCAAACCTCCATAATACTCTTCTGAATATACTTTGGTTTCTAATAAATCAGTATCACAAATTAAAACTTTATCGGCTTTTTTAGCCAATTCATTTTCCAATTTCATTTGTCCGTATGCAATAGGTACTAAATCGGAATTTTCACAGGTTTTACGTTCATTATTCCATTTGTTTTGCAAATATTCTCTTGCGTATTCAGGAGCCCAAACTGTATTGTAATGGCGTGCTAAATGAATTGAAAGCGTAGTTTTACCTGTGCTTTCAGGTCCAAATAGAACTACTTTTATAATATTTACGTTGTCTTGTTTAAGAGTTTTTTCCATGAAAAATATCCTTGTATTGCTAAAATTAAAAATATGGTATATTGAATACCTGTAAATCCATATCCTTTAACAAAATATAAAGGAATAGAAACTATGTTTCCTGCAATCCAAAGAATCCAGTTTTCTAGTTTTTTGTTTGCCATTAGCCACATTCCAGCAAAAAATATTCCAGTGGTAAAGGTATCTAAAAATGGTGTAATCTTTCTAAAATCAGATAATTTACCAGAAAACATATTGGTTAAAGCGTAGTTTACACTTTCTGAAAAATTTAAATTGTTAGGCATTACATTAAAATGACGATAAACAATAATTACAAAAATAGAAGTAAAAATAAAGATACCAGTAGTTTTAATTTTATCCATTTTACTAGTTCGGGTAATTGGGATATGTTTATTATTATTCATAACTCTACTCCACATATACCAGCCATAAATACTCATAATAGTGTAATAAATATTGATAATTAAATCGCCATATAAATTCCACCTAGAAAGTAAATAAACATAAATCACAGTACTTATTATTCCTGTTGGAAACACTAGAATATTTTCTTTTTTGGCATAAATAACGCTAACTACACCAAAAAGTGCAGCAACAAATTCCAAAACTATATTTAAAGTAGTAGCAGATTGATAGGGTTCTGTTAAAAAATCAAATAATTCATTCATAAAGTCTTATTTTCAAAAGCGTTACCTACTACTACAATATCTGCACCACTAGAAAATACAGCTTGTATTTGTTGTTTAGTTTTAATCCCTCCTCCAACAATTAATGGAATTGAAATTTGTTGTTTTACTTTTGCAATTAATTTTGAATTTACAGGGTTTTTAGCTCCGCTACCAGCTTCTAAATAAATGAGTTGTTTTCCTTTATATTCTCCAGCAACAGCAGTATTTACGGCTAATTTAATGTTTGTTTGAGTAATAGGCTTAGTATTGCTGATTTTTAAAACGGAAGAATTTGTTCCGCCATCGATTAAAATATATCCAGTAGGAATAATTTCTAAAGAAGTATTTTTTAAAAAAGGAACTGCTTTAATTTGTTGTTCAATTAAATACTCAGGATTTCTACCTGATAGTAATGATAAAAACAAGATACCATCTGCATAATTGGTGATTTGTGAGTAATCGCCAGGAAATAAAATTACTGGTAATTCAGTGTTATTTTTCAATGATTTTACAAAAATTTCGGTGATACCTTTTTGAATTGAACTTCCTCCAACAAAAACAAAATTAGCCTTTAGTTTTTCTATTCTTTTAGAAATAGCAGGAATATCTTTTAAAGAAGTTTTGTCTGGATCTAATAAAATAGCCAATAATTTATCACCTTTTTTAATAGCTGTTTGTATAAAATTTAAGATTGATTTACTCATTTTTTAAATTTTCAAGTGCATAAACCAACGTAAAATCTTCTAATTGCTGAAAGTGAATAGCATATTTTTTATTCCAATCTTTAAATTTTATAGTTCCTGTAGTTTTTTTATCTTTAATTTTAAAGGAATTAATATCAATATTATTTTTAAACGTTAAACCACCATAAGGATAAATTTTATACAAACTTTCTTTAGCTCCCCAAATAACGGTTAATTGCTGAATGTTATCATCATCTTTATAGATAAAACCACGTTCAAAATTCACAAACTTATTTTGGATGATTTTAATTTTCTCTCTGTTTTTTTCAATATCAATTCCCACTTCAATATTACTAATAATTATAGCTGAAAAGTGATAAGAATGTGAAATAGAAATGTGTTTTCCATCTTTTAAATGAGGCTTGCCATTGCTATTATAATATAAATCTTTATCAGCATAACCAGCTTTTTTTAATAAATGCCGAACACTTAAAAATCCACGTTGGTGTAACTCTGATTTCATAGCATTTAGTCTTTTTAAACTATTGCTTGTTAATTGAATTCCTTTTAACAATTCATCAAAAGACTCATCAATTTTCCACACAAAAACAGTGGTATAATTATTTGGTATAATTGTTTTAAATAAAGGCATTTAGTTTCTCAAAGGTATTTTGTACTTTTGCAAAATATAAAAACAACATATTAGGTTGTTTTAAATAAAAAGCAAATTTAATAAATATGAGTACAGAAACATCAACTTACGTAAAATATAAAGTAAAAGATATCAATCTTGCAGATTGGGGACGTAAAGAAATTGAATTAGCCGAAGCTGAAATGCCAGGTTTAATGAGTTTACGAAAAGAATATAAAGGTAAAAAACCTTTAAAAGGAGCTAGAATTGCAGGTTGTTTACATATGACTATTCAAACCGCAGTGTTGATTGAAACTTTAATAGAACTAGGTGCTGAGGTAACTTGGAGTTCTTGTAATATTTTTTCTACTCAAGATCAAGCTGCTGCTGCCATTGCTGCTGCAGGTGTTTCAGTATATGCTTGGAAAGGAATGAATGAAGAAGAATTTGATTGGTGTATAGAACAAACACTTTTCTTTGGGGAAGATAAAAAACCATTGAATTTAATTTTAGATGATGGTGGAGATTTAACCAATATGGTATTAGATAAATATCCTGAATTAGCGAAAGGAATTAACGGTTTATCGGAAGAAACTACTACTGGAGTTCATCGTTTATACGATAGAGTAATTGCAGGAACATTGCCAATACCAGCTATTAATGTAAACGATTCGGTTACTAAATCTAAATTCGATAATAAATACGGATGTAGAGAAAGTGCTGTTGATGCAATTCGTAGAGCAACCGATATTATGCTAGCAGGTAAACGAGTGGTTGTTTGTGGTTATGGTGATGTTGGTAAAGGAACAGCAGCTTCATTTAAAGGAACAGGTGCAATAGTAACTGTTACTGAAATTGATCCAATTTGTGCATTGCAAGCTGCTATGGAAGGTTTTGAAGTAAAAAAATTAGATACTGTAGTTGGAAACGCAGATATTATTATTACCACTACAGGAAATAAAGATATCGTTCAAGCTAAACATTTCAAAAAAATGAAAGATAAAACTATTGTTTGTAATATCGGACATTTTGATAATGAGTTAGATATGGCTTGGTTAAATAAAAATTACGGAAATACCAAAGTTGAAATAAAACCACAAGTTGATAAATATACTATTGGAGAAAATGAGATTATTATTTTAGCTGAAGGTCGTTTAGTAAACTTAGGTTGTGCCACAGGTCACCCAAGTTTTGTAATGAGTAATTCATTTACAAATCAAACATTAGCTCAAATGGAGTTATGGAATAATAGAGAAGCTTATGAAAATAAAGTGTATATGCTTCCAAAATATTTAGATGAAAAAGTGGCTCGTTTACATTTGGCTAAAATTGGTGTTGAGTTAGAAACTTTACGAGAAGATCAAGCGAAATATATTGGAGTAAAAGTTGAAGGACCTTTTAAACCAGACTATTACAGATATTAATAAATATATATAATATTTTAAAGCTTTATAGCAATTGCTATAAAGCTTTTTTTATATTTGTTTTTGGAAAATCAAATTAATAATCTGTTGTGCATTATGATAAAATTTCGTCAATTCGAGTGAATTTTAGCCTTTTTAGGCTTAAAATTAGTATCGAGAATAGGTTTTTTATTTAAAAACAGCCGTTCTCAATACAATTTTTTATCAAAAATTACCTGCCTTGCCGTCAGGCAGGCTCGAACAGACGTAACAGTAGGTTTAAAAAGTTAAAATGCACAACGAGTTTTAATACTAGTTTATATGAAATCAATATTAGTTCCTTTAGGTGATTCTGAAAAAGCAATTTACACTTTGCAATATGCTATAGATTTTGCATCTGTTATTAATGCTAAAATATATGTAATTCAGGTTTTTGGCACTACTAAAGTTGCAGGAGCATTAAAAAATATGGATGAGCTTTTAGAAAGAGATAGCAAAGAAGAATTAGCTCATGTTTTAGCAAATGTTGATAAAAAAGGAATTGAAATTATTGCTAAATCGGTTAGGGGTCAGATAGTTGATAGCATTAATAGAGTTGCTACACTTTTAAATATAGATTTAATAATTGCATCAGCAAAAAATAGTGCGGCTGATTCATCTATTTATTTAGGAAGAATAACTGGCGGATTAGTAAAACAAACAGAATTACCAATGCTAGTTATACCAAAAGGATACAAGTTTAAAGCAATTAAAACTGTTTTATTAAGCATACGTTCAGGTTTAATTAGAAGACCAAAAGTTTTAGAGCCTTTAGAAGATTTAGTAAAAAATTTTAGTGCCAAAGTAAATTTATTACATGTAATTACTCCTCATAATGCAGTTGAAGACAACTCATTACATAAAGATTTTGAAACTATTGCAGATACTATTACAAATAGTGAAAATGCAACGGTTTTTCAAGGAGTATTAGAACATTTACTTGAAGTTAACCCTGATATGATTTGTGTTATAAGACGAAAACGAGGATTTTTTAATAAACTTTGGGAACAAAATCACATAAAAAAAGTAGATTTTGAAAGTAGAATTCCTTTACTAATTTTAAAAGGAAATTTATAAAATTAAATTGGGGATGTAGCTCAGCTGGCTAGAGCGCTTGACTGGCAGTCAAGAGGTCGTGGGTTCGACTCCCATCTTCTCCACTTTGAAACAACCAAAAAACAACAAAACCCTATAAACACTATGTTTATAGGGTTTTTATTTTTTTTAAAGTTCATTTAAAACTAACAAAAATCAAATAAAAAGGGACTAAATAGGGGTCAGTAAAAATTTAGTATTAACTGACTCCGAATAATGCTGTAACCGTTGAAAAAACAAGGGCTTCAAAATATTTTTTGATTTATTTTTTGTATATTTATACTTTAAAAGTTGCTAAAAAATATGAAAAATTCACTTTCACTACTATTTTACATCAAAAGGAGTAAAGTAGATAGAAATCAAAAAGCCAATATTTATTTAAGAATTACGGTAAATGGTAAGCGTGCAGAACTGAGTATCCAAAGAAAAGTAAGTTTGGGTAAATGGAACTCAAAAGCGGGTAAGGTTAAAGGTTTCTCAAGTGAAGCTCAAGAAATTAATCAATACATCGATTTAATTTCAAACAAAATCAATAAAATACATCAGCAATTTATTCAACATGAAAAACATTTCACGTCTATTAATATTCGTGACGCCTATCTTGGTAAAGATATTGAACACAAAATGGTACTAAAAATCTTTCAGGATCATAACAATCAAGTTGAAAAGTTAGTTGGAAAAGAATTTGCAGCCTTAACTGCTTTACGATATAAAACTGCAAAAAAACACGTTAAAGAATTTATAAAAAAAGAATACAAACAGGATGATATTCCTGTTCAGGATATAGACCATAAATTTATAACTAGTTTTGAATATTATTTAAAAACTGAAAGAAACTGTGGTCATAATTCCGCAGTAAAATACATTACTAATTTTAAAAAAATTGTTCGTATTGCTTATGCATATGATTGGATTAGCAAAGATCCTTTTTTTAATTGGAAGGCAAGATTAAAAACGGTGGATAGAGAATTTTTAACAGAACAAGAAATTCAAAATATCATTGAAAAAAATGTACATATTCCAAGACTGGATTTAGTAAAAGATATTTTTATTTTTAGTTGTTTTACTGGTCTAGCTTATATTGATGTAAAGAAACTAACAAAAGACAATATTGTAATTGGCATAGATGGTAGTAAATGGATTAATACAAAAAGAGCAAAAACGGATTCAAGGAGTAACATTCCAATTCTTCCAATGGCACAGATAATTTTGGATAAATATTATCAGCACCCTAAAATTTTAAATAGTGAAAGATTATTACCAATATTAAGTAATCAACGTATGAATGCCTACTTAAAAGAAATTGCTGACTTGTGTGGAATTACTAAAAACCTAACCTTCCATTTAGCACGTCATACGTTTGCTACAACAGTAACACTAACTAATGGAGTTTCAATAGAATCTGTAAGTAAAATGTTAGGACATAAATCCTTAAAAACTACACAACACTACGCTAAAATTTTGGATAGAAAAGTGAGTGTAGATATGAATATTCTAAAAAATAAATTAACCCTTAAAACTGGTAAAATTAATGCAACCACAAATTTTAAGAAGTCTTCTAAATCGAGCTAATCTTAAAATATTACAGAAAAGTTTAAGAATAGGCATATACAATTTTAATTTAAAATATACGGTTTAACCGTAATCTAGTTTCTAAAACTTAGGATATTTTTAAAGAGTACAATAAACGTTTTATAATAAAATGCTATATTCTTCAAAAAAATACAAATATGTTATTGTAGATTCTCAAATAGATGATGTAAATGAATTGCAGCAACTACTTACAAAATATTCTAATTATAGTTGTGTAGGGATTGCAAGAAACAAAGATGAAGCAATTAATTTGATTATAGATCAATTACCACATCTTGTTTTTTTCGACACAGAATTGGTTGATGGAATTAAAAAAAAATCCTCTTTCTCAATAATTCCTGAAGTATACCAATTTTTAAATTGGTTACCTAAATTTACAGGGCAAACTCACACTTTTATTTTCAATATCCTTAATAAATAGTCTTCATCCCAAGCCGCTTTGAGTCTTTTGCTTTTAACCGACAGTTTTTTAGTTTGTTCATTTTTCAGGAGGTTCAAGG
>NZ_JAKIUR010000084.1 GCF_021647475.1 Lutibacter sp. | reverse complement strand
ATAACTAAAATTTTAAGGTGGTTATAGCGATAGGGCTCACCTCTTCCCATACCGAACAGAGAAGTTAAGCCTATCAGCGCAGATGGTACTGCCAACCGGTGGGAGAGTATGTCACCGCCTTTCTTTTGAAAACCTTCAATTTAACTATTGAAGGTTTTTTTTTGATTATTGTTTATTAATAATTCTTATATTTACAATATAATAATTTTAAAAATTAACATTATGAAACAACAAAATTACAGCAATCATGCTAAATTTGTTATTGGATACCACGTGATAACATTTATAGCAATTCTTATACTTATTATAGGATCAATAAGAGGCTTAATGAAATCTTCAGAAGATAATTTATATTCAGCTTCATTATTAGTATTGACATCATTTATTTTGTTGTTTATGTTTTATTTTGTTAGAACTTTTGCATTAAAAGCACAAGATAGAGCGATAAGAGCTGAAGAAAAATTTCGGTTTTATATTTTAACAGGTAAAGCGTTGGATGAAAAATTAACCATGAGACAAATAATTGGTTTGCGTTTTGCTTCAGATGAGGAGTATATTGGGTTATCGGAAAAAGCTGTGAAAGAAAATTTATCTGAAAAAGAAATAAAACTTCAAATTAAAAATTGGAAGGCTGATACGTATCGGGTATAATTATCAAATTGTAAAAAAGCTATATTAAAAATGAGCTTTTTTATTTAATAGAAAATAATAATAATTTCAGATGGTTTTCAACTTCTTGCGAGTTCTTAATTTTAAAGAAATAAAAGCTAATATAAAATAAAGGCACGCTAATAACCATAATTTTACCCATTCAGGGAATACTTCAAAAAATGAGGCTTTCATTTGAGTCAATTTGACAAATCCATCTATACCAGAAGTTGAAGGTACAAATTGGGCAAGAATTTTGTAAAATCTAGAAAAACCTTGAACGGGAAATGAAAGTCCACTTAACATTAAAGAAGGTATTGAAGTAAGTACAATAAACAGCAGAACATCTTCACGTTTGTTAAAAAAGGAACTAATTGCTATTCCCAAAAAAACTATAGAAAACACGTAAGGGATTGTGAAAATGTATATTGTAAAAAGAGAGGATCTAACTGGGATTGAAAATAGAGTATAAACAATTCCAATTTGAATGGGAATAATTACTAAGAATAGTAAAGAATATAAAACTGCTTTTCCAAATAATACGGGAATTGTTCCGCCTTTATGTAATAATTTTGGAAAATTAGATTTCATTGTAAGTTCTTCATTTTTGGTGCCATTTATTAACCCAATTCCCATTAATAATACTAATTGAACAATTAAGGCTGTTAGCATTGGAATTAAATAAGTGGCATATCCACCCGAAATATTAAATAAACTATTAGAAATTGTTTTAATTGAAGTATAATTTTTAATAGCTTGTTTATATGATTTTCCATGTGCCATTTCTTTTTTTATAACTATTCCAGCATTAAAATATCCATTAATAGTTGAGATGGTTCCTAATACTTGTTTGTAAAATAACATATTAGACGCATCAGAAAAAGTAGTGATTGTTGTTTGTTTGCCACTTCTTATATTTTCTTCAAAATATTTTGGAATAATAAGTATTCCTCTCACTTTGTTTTTGTAATAGGCAACTTTGGCTTCTTGCAAATTAGTAATTGTAGTTACCGCTTTAATTCCATCGCTTGCATTGAGCATAGCGATATAATCTCTACTAAGTTTTGTTGCATCTTGATTTACTACTGCTACTGGTATTTTTTGAACAACTTGATTAGAGTATATATAAGTATAAGCTAAAAGAATGACCATAGTAATGGACAAAAAGATTTCAATTACTGCTTTATCTTGGGTAATTGCTTTCCATTCTGAACGAATAGTATTCCAGAATAAAATTTTAGATTGGTAATATGATTTGATTATTTTATTCATAATTAAATACGGTTGTTAAACATACCCTTAAAAAAAAGTTTGTGTAAATTATGCCAAGCAAAAATAATAGGCAGTAAACATAAAATTATAAGCATTATAATTGATTTAAAAGAATAATAAACAGGAAATCCTTGTTGAGATTGTTCCATAAACAATTCAAAGAAATGTGTAAAAGGGAAAACTTGGCTTATCCATTGTAAAATTTTACCCATTGAAAAAATAGGAAATGTTATTCCGGAAAAAGATAAACTTACTGCTGCAAAACCTGAGCCATATATCAATGCTTCGCTAAAACTATTGCTAATTGAAAGAAAAAATAACGCAAAAGATTGACTTGCAACTATTAGTAAAAAAAGGCCGATTAATAATGCTGTTTTACTTCCGTTTAAAGGAAAATCTTGCCATACAAACATGCTGTAATACATAATAAGTCCAACGAAAAAGAACCATATAGTAAATGGTAAAATTTTTCCAAAAACGATGGGATTTAATTTTCCATTTGAAATTCTTAATAATTGATTTCCTTTATTATATTTTAAATCATTTCCAAAGCAATATATTGTTGTCAAAATTATTATTATTTGAAGAAAATACGCCAAAAATCCAGAATTCAAATAATAAGAATAATTGGTATATGGGTTTGATAGTACGTGATTATTTAATTTTACAGGTTGATAATTAACAATAGCCTGTTGCATTGAAACCCCTTTAAGCAGTTGATTTTGTATAAATATTTTAGCAGAAATTGTTCCAATAACCTTGCTGAAAGTCTTAAATTCTAATCCGCCAGGCAGTAAAACATTACTGTTGTATTGATTGACAATTGTTGCTTGTTTACCACTTTTTAAATCAGCTTCAAAATTTTTGGGAATAGTTACCAATCCGTATATTTTTCCTTGTCGGATTAAGGATTCACCTTTTTGCTGATTAACAATGGTTTGATAAATCCATAATTCAGGAGTTGCATCTAATTGAGAAATAACATTTCTTGAAATTGCAGAATTATCTAAATCAATTACTGCAATTGGTAAATCTCTCGCAACACCATTTTTTAATAAGCCATTAAAAAATAGTAATGAAATAAAAGGAAGTATTACGGCAAAAATGAAAATAGTTTTATTACTAAGTAGTAAAGCAATTTCTCTTTTTGCTATCTGTAGCATTGGTTTCATATTATTTCTTAAATTGAGAATAATCTATTAAAATACTCATTCCAGGTCTTAGATTATTGTCTTTAACAACAGGATGAGCTTTAATTTCAAATGTTCTGATGTCGAAATCACCTGAAGCTTTAGTAGCATGCCATGTAGCATATGAGCCTAAAGGGGCAATATAATACACCTTAAATTTTATTTTTTTATTTGCTAATGCAGGTATGGTAGCTTCAAATTCAGCATCTTTTTTAAAGTTGGATAGAAAGGTTTCTTTTACATTAATAACAGAATAGCTATTTGCCAAATCTACTAAATGGACAACAGGGTAACCAGGAGCTATTAATTCACCTTCTTCTGGTAAAAAGTTTATTACTTCTCCATCTATTGGTGAAATTATATTTCTTTCATTACTGTAATCTTTAACTTCATTTAAAGCTCCTTCAGCACGTTTCACCAAAGCTTTTGCAGTAGCAATATCTTCTTTTCTTGCTCCGTTTAAAGCCATTTGATACATGTTTTGAGCGGCAATCTGATCGCTTAAGGCAGCTTGTTTTTTAGCTGAAACTTCATCTTTTTTTTGTTGAGATACTAAACCATCTTTAAATAAATTGTTGATTCTATCATAAGTTTTACTCATTACCTCTGCTGCAGCTGAAGCTTTTATATAAACACTTTTTGCAGCTCTTATTTCTTCAACTCTAGCACCATTTACGGCTTTATCCTTTTGGGCATTAGCAGCTTCTTGTGCTGCTAATGCTTGTTGCACTTTAGCTGTAATTTCTGGACTTTCTAATGTAGCTAATAGTTGTCCTTTTTTTACAGAAGCACCTTCATTAACTTCAAAGGATTTTATTCTGGTTGGAATTTTAGCAGATAAATAAATTTCTTTTGCTTCAATTCTACCTTGTAATACAACTTGTTTAGGTTTAATTAAAAACCATATACCAGTTAATACTAATATTGCGATTATTAGTAGGCTAATAAGTGATTTTATAAATTTTGTATTTTTCATTTTTAGTTTAGTTTTGGTTCAAAAATAGATTAGTTTGTCCAGTGATAACCATGAGTTCCCCATAGGCTATATTGTATTTATATAAGGTTTGTAATTTATATAATTGAATTTGTGAAAGTTTTAAAGAGGCATCCACCACTTCTAATGAAGTTCCTGTACCCTCTTCAAATGCACGCGTTCTCATAAATTTTAACTTCTGGGCATAGGTTTCATTGAGAATAAGACTTTGATATTGTTCAGACGCTTTTTTCATAGTGTTAAATAATTTTTCTGTGTAGGTTTGAAGATTTAGCTTGGCTTGGACTTCAATAGCTTTAGCTTGATCTATTTTATATTTTGCTGCTTTTATTTTATGTTCGCGTTGTAAACCATCAAATAATTTCCATTCAGCACCAATACCAACAAACCATTTTGTATTTTTTACAATTGGCAAATTATCTGTCCAAGGAATATAAGATCCAAAAAAATCAATTTTAGGAAAATAGTCACTCTTTTTTGCCTGAACCCCAATTTGAGCTAGACTTTTATTTTGTTGAATAGCTTTTAATTGATGGTTATTTTTTAATAAATCTATTTGAAATTTACTTAATGGTTTAACTAAAGTTGGTTTTATAAAATTTGTAGATAAACTATCTATATTTTTAATTCCTATTAAGTTTGCTAATGCGTTTTTTGCTAATTCCAAATCTTTTTGTGAACCAATTAGTTCAGTTTTAGCATTAGACAAGGCAACTTGGGCATTTAGGGTCTCTACTTCTGGAATTAGACCATTTTCAAAAAATTTAGCAGCTAGGTTATAATGTAATTGAACCGTATTATATACTTTTTGCCTTAGGTTTTTAACGGATTTTGCTAATTTTAATCTGTAATAAGATTGAATTAAATTAATGGTGTATTTATTGTCATTAATTTGATGCTTATTTTTGGCTAATTTATATTTTATTTTTGCAGCTTTGTTAGCATCATTTATTAAGCCACCTGTAAATATTGGCATTGAAACATTTACTGTAGCAAAGCCTAAATTTTTTTGTTGCAAAGTGAAATTCCAATCTCCTAATAATTGAGCTGGATTAGGAAGGTTTAATAGTCCGCCTAACATATCTCTTTCTGGATTTAGATCAAATTTAAGATCATTATCAATTCTTAAATAAGTTCCAGATGCTGTAATATTAGGTAAATGTAATCCTTGTGTGGCTTTATATTCTTCATAATTTTGTCTAACTTCAAATGAAGAAGCTTTTAAATTTCCGTTATTTGATAGCATTAATTCATGGGCATCTTTTAATGAAATTACTTGAGCCTGACTTATTGAACCAATTAAAAAAAACAAAAATGTAATATGTTTTAATTTTAAAGGATGACTATTTTTTATTATGATTTGAATCATTTGTTTATTGTTTAAAAATTTTGAGAATACTTTGGGTTAAAAAAGGAAGATCTTCATTTATAGATTCTTTTAAACCAAAAATATTTTTTCTTTTAAAATGAATATAATCAATTACATATACAAAAAGATGATAATGTAATTGATACAGACTGATGTTTTCTGATATTTCTCCAGATTTAAGTCCAATAGCTTTAATAGTTTCCATTACATGTAATGTCTTAATTCTCAAGTCTTTTGGTAAAGCGAAATTTTCATTATGTAGCAATTGATAATAAAATTTTGAAGCAATAGGTTCATTTATAAAATAAATAATTCTGTTTTGAATAAAAGAGTTTATAAAAGATTCTATGGTGTTTTGTTGAACGCTTAGTAGAAACTCTAATTCTTGGTATAGTGAATTCGCTTTTTCAAAAAAAAGTTCATTGATTAAGTCCTGTTTTCCTTTGTAAATTCTATACAAATAGCCACCACTGACGTTAGCATTTTTTGCAATCATTGCTATGGTTGTATCTTCAATACCATTTTCAACAATAGTTTGCATAGTGGCTTCTTTTATTCTTTTAATTTTTTCATCATCTATTTTTCTTGCCATAATTGATGTATTTATTTTTGATACAAATGTATGAATAAATATTCATTCATTTAATAGTAGGCTGAAAAAATTACTAAAACGTATTCGATAATTAGTAGGAAGAAGCTAATTAAAATATTTTTTTTAGCTATGTAAATTAATTTTTTGAGAGAAAAGAAACAAAGTAAAATTCAAAAGGGCAAAATGAATTGCCCTAAGTAAAATATTCTTAATCTTTTAAAAAAATACTTTTCGAGATTACAAAAAGGAATTTTAATCTCTCAAAACACTTCTCGAGATTACAATTTTTTGAATTTCAGAAGTGCCTTCGTAAATTTGAGTAATTTTAGCTTCACGCATTAAACGCTCTACATGATATTCTTTTACATAACCATTTCCACCGTGAATTTGCACTGCTTCTGTGGTTACTTTCATGGCGGTTTCGGCAGCATATAATTTTGCCATTGCACCTGATAAATCGTAATTTTTATGATTGTCTTTGTCCCAAGCGGCCTTTATACACAAAAGCCTAGCTGCTTCAATTTCAGTAGCCATATCTGCTAATTTGAATGCAATGGCTTGATGTTCACAAATTGGTTTTCCAAAAGCTTTTCGTTCTTTAGAATATTTAAGTGCCAATTCATAAGCACCGGCGGCAATGCCTAATGCTTGAGATGCTATTCCTATTCTACCACCAGCCAATGTTCTCATGGCAAATTTAAATCCAAAACCATCTTCACCAATTCTGTTTTCTTTTGGAACTTTTACATCTGTAAATAGTAATGAGTGTGTATCGGAACCTCTAATTCCCATTTTATCTTCTTTTGGGCCAATATCAAAGCCTTCTATTCCTTTTTCAACAATAAAAGCATTGATTCCGTGGTGTCCTTTTTCTTTATGAGTTTGTGCAATTACTAAATATACACTGGCACTATTTCCGTTAGTAATCCAGTTTTTTGTACCGTTTAATAAATAATAATCTCCTTTATCAATGGCGGTTGTGTGTTGTGAAGTGGCATCAGAACCAGCTTCAGGTTCGCTTAGACAAAAAGCACCAAGAATTTCACCTTTAGCTAATGGAACTAAATATTTTTGTTTTTGTTCTTCGGTTCCGTAGGTTTCTAATCCCCAGCAAACTAATGAATTATTAACAGACATAATAACGGAAGCAGATGCATCAATTTTGGAAATTTCTTCCATAGCCAAAACGTAGGAAACAGTATCTAATCCGCTTCCTCCATATTTTGGATCTACCATCATTCCTAAAAAACCTAGTTCGCCCATTTTTTTTATTTGTTCTGTAGGAAATGTTTCAGTTTTATCACGTTCTATAACTCCTTCCTGTAATTCAGCTTTGGCAAAATCACGAGCTGCATCACGTATCATAATTTGTTCTTCTGTTAAATTAAAATCCATAATTTATAATAGTTTTGTGTGTTTGTTTATTTTTCAACAAATATAAGATTTTTACAGCTACTTTTTTGTGAATTACTTAATATTATAAAAGTGCATTTTCTAACTAAAATTAGTATCGAGAACGGCTGTTTTTAACTGAAAAACCTATTTTCGATACTAATTTTAAGCCTAAAAAGGCAGGGCAAACTCACACTTTTTCTTTGATAAAAGCTAGATAATCAGTTGATTTATAGTTGTCAAAGTTATTAATTATTTGTATATTATACTGATAATCAATAATTTACACCAATGACATCAAGTAGTA
>NZ_JAKIUR010000020.1 GCF_021647475.1 Lutibacter sp. | reverse complement strand
TACTACTTGATGTCATTGATGTAAATTATTGATTATCAGTATAATATACAAATAATTAATAACTTTGACAACTATAAATCAACTGATTATCTAGCTTTTATCAAAGAAAAAGTGTGAGTTTGCCCTGTACTTAATTGTAGTTCCTTTTTTTTATCCTTAAAATTGATTAACTTGTGTAATTAAATTTAGGTATAACGTTTTAAACTCTTTTGGTTATGTTAGTCTTTAATAAAATATCAGTCCTGAAAAAATTAAGTCTTTTAGGCATCTTTTTTCTAGTTTTTCAAAATTCATTTGCAATAAATACTCTTGTTCAACAACAAGACACCACTAAATTTGTAGTTTACAAAGGTAAAGTTATAGCTAGTAATACACATAAATCGCTAGCATTTGCTACCTTAACCATAGTTGCTACAAATATAAGTACAGTTACTAATACTCAAGGAGAATATCAATTAAAAGTTCCTTTAAAATATATAAATAACAACATTATTATTTCATTTTTAGGGTATACAAGTGAGGTTATAAATTTGAAAGACCTTCCAAGTAAAAATGCAAAAATAACATTAGAAACCTATATTGAAAAACTATCAGAAGTAAAAATTCATTTTAAAGATGCAAAATCATTAGTAGAGAAAGTATTACAAAATAAAGGAAATAATTATCTTGATTTTTTGAGTAATATGACTGCGTTTTATAGGGAAACTATAAAAAAAAGGAATACTTATGTTTCTTTATCTGAAGCAGTAATAGAAATTAATAAACAATCCTATACCAATGAGAGAAATGATATTTTAAAACTGTACAAAGCACGTAAAAGTACAGATTATAAAAAATTAGATACGGTAGCTTTTAAGTTAAAAGGCGGTCCTTTTAGTAATTTATATATTGATATTATTAAAAATCAAAATTCTTTTTTTGCTGAAGATATGTTTGCTATTTATGATTTTACTTTTGGCACTACAACTAAAATAGATAATAAACCCGTTTATGTTGTTAATTTTAAACAAAAACCACGTATTACATCTCCATTATATTACGGGCAACTATTTATTGATGCTAAATCATTTGCCTTAATATCAGCAAAATTTCATTTAAATTTAACCAATAAGGAAAAAGCTAGTCGATTATTTATTGTTAAAAAACCTAGAAATGCTAAAGTTACTCCAATAGAAACCTCTTATCAAGTAAATTACCGTGAAAAAAATGGAAAATGGTATTTTGGTTATAGCCGAATTGAGTTAGGTTTTAAAATTAATTGGGATAAAAAATGGTTTAATACCATTTATAGGACTACCAGTGAATTAGCCATAACAAATTGGCATAAAAATAAAAATAATAAATATTTTAAACCAAGAGAACGCTTACGTCCTTCTGTAATTATGAGTGAAAAAGCATCAGGTTTTAGTGATCCAAATTTCTGGGGAACCTATAATGTTATTGAGCCTGAAAAACCAATTGAAAATGCCATTAAAAAAATTAAAAAACAATTGCGAAACTTAAATTAATCGTTTCAAAAGGAAGCTATTTAAAAAGTAAAATTTGTCAACCTGAATCTGCCAGCATCCGGCGGACTTGTTTCAGGTTCTCATAATGACTAAATAAGATTCTGAAACAAGTTCAGAATGACGGTTTTCAATACTTTTTAAACAGTTTCTTTTTTATTTTATAATCCTAAAACTTTAACTCCCTGTTCAAAAATAACATCCACAGGAATATTAGCATTACTTAACTTATCCAAATCTTTTTGTAAATCTGGTGAAATTTTACCCTTCTCATCAACCAATTTTGTAACTCCAACATAATCACCATTTCCTTGCAAGGTTAATATTAAATTAGACAAATCTTTCATAGCTCCTTCCATTTTTTCATAATTCACTTTATAAGTACCGTCTTCATTTTTGGTGAAAGCTCCTTTTTCTTTAAAAAAATTAAAACGAATCATATTTGCAACTCCGTGTGCACTAGATGCTCCAAAACGAACTGAACGAAAAATACTTGCCATAAAAGTGGTCATATAATCTTTCATATCACCGCCTAATTCACCTTTTTTGTGTAGCTGTTCAACCATATATAAACCTAAAATATCTGCTTTTCCTTCTTCTAAAGCAGATGCTTTTTCTTTTAACGCATTTCTAACAGAACCTTTATTATTTATGGTATTTTTAATTCCTAAACCATGAGCAACTTCGTGAAACATAGTATTTGCAAAAAAGGCATCAAATTTTATGTATTTACGTTGACTTTTGGTTATTAACACATCTGCAATTGGAACTAAAATTTTGTCGAATTTGGCTTGCATAGCATTTTTTAATTGCAATCTTCTAGTTCCTTTTTTTAATTGAACTTGTTCATCATTTGGTAAGTTAATAGCAATAGTTTTACTACCGGCATTGCAATCGCCAGCGTAATAAACCACATCATACGCATTTAAATCGGAATCTGTTCCCGGAGTTTCTTTTTTATAAGCTTCATCAACAGGTAACCCTTTTTGCAATTCAGGTAAAAAGTTGATAAAATGAGCTAGTTTTTTACTCCACTTTTGGTCTTTAACTAAAACATAACCTTCATGTGAAGCTTTGTAGCCAAACAACTGATCTTCATAGGTTTCAATTGGACCAATAACGATATCCAAAGTATTTGTTTTCATATCCATCCAAGCAAAATCACTTGGTTGATAATTATCCGTTAAAAAAGCTTCCGCTCTTAATTTTAAGTAGTTTTTTAATCCAGCATCATCCGCCAATTCAGCAGCTTTTTTTAATAATTCTGAAACTTTCTTAACTTGCTTTTTAAATTGAATGTGATAAGGAATTGAAACTAATTTTCCTTCTTTATCTCTTCTTAAAAAAGTGTATAAACCTGCTTTATTTTCAGCTTCGCTTTTATTAAATTCATCTTTAGTCATATCCTTTGGATAGTAATTTGCTCCTTTTGGTTTTTCACCGATTCCTTCAACAAAAGATTTATTTCCATCTAGCCTATCCCAAGGTCCATAATTAATTTCAGCAAATTTTTTGGTAGCATCATCTTTTATTTTAGCAAATAATGCCGTTTTATTTCCATAAGCTTCATACCAAAACAATTCGTTCATTTTATCGGCTGCTTTAATTAAAATAGGCAACATTTTACGTTGATTTTCCGATAATTTACTTACATCTGCAGTTAATTTAAATGAGGTATATTTATTAAGTTTTTTATCCATTGCATTTATATTTTCTTTTACAGTAACTTGTTTATTGGGTTTTCTTCCTTCTTTGTTTTGATTACAAGAAAACAAAGCTGAAATTATTATGAAGTACATGATGTTTTTCATATTATTCTTGCTTTTTTATATTATTAATTATTTTATCAATACTACTTTTATTTATATTGTATTTTGGATTTAAGCTGTTTTTATCTGGAAATTGTTCAATCATAATTGTTGAAGAAGGAAATGCAAATTCTACACCCAATTCTTTAGCTAATTTTAAAATTGAAATATGTAAACTATGTTTTGAAGCTTGTTCTTTGTTCCAATCTAGTGCTATAAAATACAAGTTTACTAATATTAATAAAGCAGAATCTCCAAAACCTATAAACTCAACATTAAAAGCATCATTACGAGTTGCTGGATGCAATTCAATTATTTTTCGAAGTCCTACTACAAATGCTTCAATAAGTTCTGGAGGTGTATCATAACGCAGCCCCAAATTTGTGGTATATCGCCTGTACGTTCTTAACCCTTTATTATTTACAACCATTTCAGACAACGTACTATTCGGAATTTGATAGACAGAAGTATCTGAAGCCCTAACGGTTGTACTTCTAAAACCAACAGTTTCTACAGTTCCTACAACTTCTCCAGCTTCAATCCAATCCCCAATATGAAACGGTTTATCAACAAAAATCATAATGGTTCCAATCAAGTTTTTTACGGTATCTTGTGATGCTAAAGCAACAGCAATACCTCCAATTGAAGCACCTGCAATTACCGCTGTTGGTTCAACACCAAATAAGGTTAGTAATTTTAAAATTCCTAAGAAAATAACTACTCCTGTTAAAAAATTATGTAGAATAGGTACTAATTGGTCGTCTAATTTATTATGAGTTGATGCCGCAAAATCAGCATAAATACTCATTACAACTTGGACTAATTTTAAGAAAACATAAATCCAAAAGACAGTAATCATAATGTTTATCGCTAAAAATAAAAATGTATTTACATCTAAATTTAATTGGAGCGATGGTAACAATTTTATAATTACCCAACTAATCAACAATAGCACAATAGGTCTTGTTAATTTTTTTAAGGCATTATTTATGCTGTCATTAGATTTATGAATTATCCAAAATTGAAATTTTTTTAAACTATAAAAAACTATTTTACGTAATACATAAAAAAGAAATACACTAATGATAAGCAATACTACTAATCCTAAATATTGCCACAATTCAATTTTAAAAAAAAAATAATGCCCAAATTTCGGAATTACATTTTGAAGTTTTTCGGTGTACCAAGGAAAAACTTCATTATAAAGTTTATCAACTTTACTAATCGTTTCTGAAGAATAATACCAATTTTTTCCTATTTTTTCGACGTATATGTCAGGCATTTGATAAGGAAATAACACATATTTATGCCCTATTTTATAGTTAACAGTATCCGAATACATTTTGTTAGTTGGCACTTTTGTGAAATCAACTCTTAAGCCTTTACCATCTAATATTTTTTTAAGTTTAATGGCTATATCTTCTGCCTTTTTGCCTTTATAACCGTAAATAGTAGCTGCTGCTTTTTCAGGTTCATAAGAGTCTGGTTGTAAAAAATATAAATGTGTATAAATTGTGGAATTTGGACTACTTAAATCAACTTTAACATTATTTTGACCAAATAATGTTGATGAAATAATCAAAAAAAGGAAACCTAATTTTTTCATGTTTTTGGATAATTTTAAACTAAAATCAAATTTAGCATTTTAAATGATTGACCTTGTTGAAGAAATCTATTATTTTTTATATTTCTTTTTATTGAATTTCTTTTTTTTTCTTGAAGTAAAAACTACGGTTTCATCAAAAGTGTTATTTACCTTAACTTTTTTATTTCTTTGCCAGTTATCTGCACCTAACAATTTTGTAACTAAATCATTTCTACCAACTTTTAAAAGCGTGTTTTTAATCCAATTTTTATTCTCTTTTTTATACCAAAAGAAAAAACGATGTTGTTCTTCTTTTTCTACTTTTGATTTTGGAGTTTTTACTAATTTTAAAGTATATGGATGATAACCACTGTAATAAATAACCGTAGCCACCGTCATTGGAGTTGGTGTAAATCCCTGAACTTGTTCTAGTTGAAATCCCATATCTTTAGTTTCTGCCGCTAAATTTGCCATATCTTCCAATTCACAAGCCGGGTGACTAGAAATGAAATAAGGTATTAACTGTAAATTTAATTTCTTTTTAAAATTAATTTTATCGAACTGTTCTTTAAACTTATGAAAATATTTAAATGATGGTTTTCTCATTAATTTTAAAACATTATCTGAAGTATGTTCAGGAGCAACTTTTAACCTACCTGAAACATGTTTTGTTAAAACTTCAACCGTATAATCATCTAACTCTTTAGCATTTGCTTTTTTATTAAATTCTGGAACCAACATATCATATCTAATTCCGCTACCAATAAATGATTTTTTAATTTTTGGATGCTTATCTACCGCCTGATATAATTCCGTTAATGGTTTATGTGAAGTATCTAAATTATAACAAATTATAGGTGAAATACAAGAAGGCGCAACACATTTATCGCAAATTTCCTGAACTTTACCTTTCATTTTATACATATTTGCAGAAGGTCCACCAATATCAGATAAATAACCTTTAAAATCGGGCATTTCTGCTACTTTATCTACTTCTTTTAAAATAGATGCTTTGCTTCTACTTGCAATAAATTTACCTTGATGTGCCGAAATAGTACAAAAACTACAACCACCAAAACAACCACGATGAATATTTATAGAAAATTTTATCATTTCATAAGCTGGAATTGGACCTCGCTTATTATATTTTGGATGTGGTAATCTGGTAAAAGGTAAATCAAAAGAAGCATCAATTTCCTTTTCAGTCATTGTTGGAAAAGGTGGATTAATTACTAAAGTTGAATTCCCAATTTTTTGAAGAACTCTATTTGCATGTATCTTATTAGATTCTTTTTCAATAGTTTTAAAATTTGATGCAAATACTTTTTTATCCTTTAAACAAGCTTCATGTGAATGAATTGTAACATCATCCCAATGTTTATTTTTTGGTATTTTTTCAGATTCTTTTACCAAAAATGAAGTTTGTTTTATAGTTTTTAAACTTGAAAACGGAACTCCTTTTTGCAATAAATGTACTATTTCATGCAACGGTTGCTCACCCATTCCATAAACTAACATGTCTGCTTTTGAATCTTCTAAAATTGATGGCTTTAATGTATTGCTCCAATAATCATAATGTGTAACTCTTCTAAGTGAAGCTTCAATTCCTCCAATTAAAATTGGTACATCAGGAAATTTTTCTTTTAAAATATTTGAATAAACTACACTTGCATAATCTGGTCGAAAACCTTTATCTCCATTAGGTGTATAAGCATCTTTATCTCGTCTTTTTTTACTTGCAGTATAATTACTAACCATAGAATCCATTTCACCTGCGGTTACCGCAAAAAATAAATTTGGCTTACCCAATTTTACAAAATCTTGCAAGTTATCATGTACACTAGGTTGTGGCACAATGGCAACTTTTAAACCATAACTTTCTAAAATTCTTCCTATAACTGCTGGTCCAAACGCTGGATGATCTACATAGGCATCTCCACTAAAAAGAATAACATCTAAATTATCCCACCCTCGTAGTTTTACTTCTTTATTAGTAGTTGGTAACCAATCTGAAAGTTTGTGTATCATATTTTGCAAAAATACAGTAAATAAATCAATTTAAATTATCTAATAAATTCAATAGAAGTGTTAATGAATGTTAAGGTTTGTTAACAATTTAAACCTTATAAAGATCTAAGTGTCTTAGTACTATAAAAACAATTAAAATATACATATTATGAAAAAATTAGTAGGATTATTAGTAATTATGGTTGCCTTATCCAGTTCAATAAATGCACAAGGTAATGGCAAAAGAGGTAATCAAAACTTTACACCTGAACAAGTTGCAACCTTGCAAACAAAAAAAATGACCATGCTATTAAACTTAAATCAAGAGCAACAAAATGCTATTTTTAAAATACAAAAAAATAAAGCAATGGTTCGCCAAGCCATGAGAAAATCTATGTTAGAAAGAAAACTAAATGGAAACACATTGACAACTGAAGAAATGTTTCAATTTAAAAGTAGCCGATTAGATAGAATGGAACAACACAAATTAGCCATGCAAAAGATTCTAACTCCAGCACAATTTACGATATGGCAAACTATGACAAAATCCAAAATGAACCATAGAAAAGGAAATGGTTGCGGAAATAAAAAAGGAGTTAAAGGAAACCAACAAGGAAGACAATGGTTTAATAATTAAATAAATGTAATTTTAAATTTGAATTAATGTGCAAAACGCTTCCAATGGAAGCGTTTTGTTTTTCTTTTTATCCAAAAAATTAATTATTTAAAACTAACGTTTGCCCAATGCTAATTTCATTGGTACTTAAATTGTTCAATTGCATTAACTCATCAACTGATAATCCGAATTTTTTAGAAATAGAATATAAAGTATCTCCTTTAACAACCACATAGTTTTCTACTTTATCCTTTTTAGGTAATTTCTCTTTTTTACCTAACACTTTTCTATCGTATTTATGCAAATTATACTTTTCAATAATGGCAATTAATTTAGCCGGATATCTTCTGTCGGTTGCGTAACCAGCTGTGCTTAATCCCTTTGCCCATCTTACATAATCTCCTTTTTTAAGCTTGAACAATTTAGCATATCTTTTTCTATTTGCTAAAAATTTTGAATGATCTTTAAATGAATTATTCGGATTTTTATACACTCTAAAACACTCATCATTTTTATCATCATCGTGATACACTTTTTGTCCATTCCATCCTTTATGGCATTTAATTCCAAAATGATTATTTGATTTCCGAGTAAGTTCACTATTGCCACTTCGTGATTCTAAAATACCTTGTGCTAAAGTTATACTTGCAGGAATTTTATAAATCCGCATTTCTTCCATTGCAATATCTTTATATTCATTTATATATGCTATGGTAGAAGATTGAAAGGAAGATTTTTTTGCTGGTTTGTTGGTAATTATTTCATCATTTTTAGAAATTTTTACATTTTCAATCCTTTTTTTATTAGAAGATTCAGCAATCTTTTTCTTTGATTTACAGCTTGTTATCAAAACAACACTTAACAATCCTATAATGATGTAATTATATTTCATTCTATTTTTTTATACGTGATAAATTTTTCTTTTTCAAAACAAGATTCATTCCATCAATTCCTTGTAATCCACCGGTATGAATTGCCAAAATTTTAGTTCCTTTTTTAAAATAATTCTTTTTAATTAAATCTATAATACCAAACATCATTTTTCCTGTATAAACAGGATCTAATGGAATTTTAGTTTCTTCTTTAAATTTATTGATAAAAGTAATTAATTCTTCAGAAACTTTTGCATAACCTCCAAAATGATAATCGGTATTTAAACTCCAATTATCATTCCTTAGTACATATTTTTTTATTTCATGTTGAAGAAAATCACCTTTTAAAGCAGGAAAACCAATTACTTTTTGATGTTTTTTAGTAGTATTAATAATTCCAGAAATGGTTCCTCCTGTTCCAACAGCCGAGCATATTACATTATATTGATTATCTTCTTCTATCAAAATTTCTTCGCAACCTTTAACTGCAAATTCATTGGTTCCGCCTTCAGGAACTAAATAAAAATCTCCAAATTTTTCTTTTAACTTGTCAATAAATTCTGATGTAGTTTTATTTCGATAATCACTTCTGGAAACAAAATGAAACTGCATATTATGTGCTGATGCAAATTTTAAAGTTGGATTTTCTTGTAAAACCGTCTCTAAATTATTAGCTAATTCATCTCCTCTAATAACTCCAATGGTTTTAAAATTGTGTTCAAAACCTGCAGCTGAAGTTGCTGCGATATGGTTAGAATAAGCACCTCCAAAAGTTAATAATGTACTTTTTTTTTGTTTAGCAGCTTCTTCTAAATTATATTTTAACTTTCGATATTTATTTCCTGAAATAAAAGGATGCAATTCATCTTCTCGTTTTATAAAAATAGAAATTCCACTATTCTCAGTTTCTGAAAAATTGACTTGTTGAACTCTGCTATTTTTAGTTTTTAAAAACAAACGCTATAAAAATTTAGTTCAATTCCATTTTTTCCTCAAGTAAAGTCCATTCCTCCATCAATTTTTCAACCGTATTCTTTTTTGTTTTATAGTCTTCAAAAAAGTTTGGGTTTGTTGAAGCTGTTTCATAATCTTCAGCTAAAGCAATATCCATTTCTGAAATTTCTTTTTCCAAAGTATCAATTTGAGATTCAATTTTGGTTAATTTATTTTTTAATTTTTTAAGTTCTTTCTCTCCTACTTTTGAAGATTTAAAAGCTTCTTTTTTTGAATTTTTATTCTTCTTTTTTTCAACAACAGTTTTCTTTTCTGCTTCTCTTAAACTCTCAATTTGATGTTGTTCCAAGAAATAGTCAATATCACCTAAATATTCCTTAATTTCTTTGTCTTTAAATCCGTAAACTGTGGTAGCCAACCCTTGTAAAAAATCACGATCATGCGATACTAAAATTAAGGTTCCATTAAATTTTTTCAATGCACTTTTAAGTACGTTTTTTGATGCTATATCTAAGTGATTTGTTGGTTCATCCATTATTAAAACATTGAATGGAGATAAAAGTAATTTACACAAGGCCAATCTATTACGCTCTCCACCGGATAGCATTTTTGCCTTTTTATCAACGGCATCTCCACCAAATAAAAAAGCACCTAACATATCTCTTACTCTTACTCGGTTTGAATCTGTAGATGCATCTTCCATAATTTCTAAAACCGTTTTTTCAGGTTCAAGATATTCAGATTGATTTTGAGCAAAATATCCAATTTCAACATTGTGTCCTAACTTTAAATGTCCACCATGAGCAATTTCACCGACAATAATTTTTGCTAAAGTCGATTTTCCTTGTCCGTTTTGACCAACAAATGCAATTTTACTATTTCGTTCAATTAATAAATTTACATTTTCTAACACATGTTTATCACCATAACTTTTAGATAAATTTTCGGCTTCTATCACTATTTTTCCTGGATCTTTTGACACTTGAAATCTAACATTCATTACTGCATTATCATCTGTATCCACTTCTATACGTTCAACTTTATCTAGTTTTTTTATTAAAGATTGAGCCATAGAAGCTTTGTTTGCCTTAGCTCTAAATTTATCAATTAAAATTTGGGTAGCTTTAATTTCTTTCTCCTGATTTTTTTGAGCCTGAAGCTGTTTTTCCTTTATTTCACCACGCAATAACAAAAATTGAGAATATGGTTTTTTATAATCATAGATTTTACCTAATGAAATTTCAATAGTTCTGTTGGTAATATTATCTAAAAACATTTTATCATGAGAAACCAACATAATGGCTCCTGAATAATTTTTCAAAAAAGTTTCTAACCAAATGATAGATTCAATATCTAAATGATTTGTTGGCTCATCAAGTAATAAAATATCGTTATTTTGTAATAACAATTTTGCCAACTCAATACGCATTCTCCAACCACCAGAAAAAGTATTGGTTAGTTTATCAAAATCTTCACGTTGAAAACCAAGACCTTGTAATATTTTTTCAGTATTTCCTTTATAATTATAACCGCCTAATAGCTCATATCTGTGCGTACATTCATTTAAATCAACCATTAAATCATGATAATATTCGCTTTCATAATCTGTTCTTTCTACCAATTCATGATTGATTTTATCTAATCTGGCTTCTAATTTTTTTATTTCTTCAAAAGCCATATAAGCTTCTTCTAAAATAGTTCTACCTTCCACAAAATCAATATCCTGACGCAAAAATCCAATACGTACTTCCTTATCAAAAGCCATAGTGCCACTTGTACTTTCAATATCTTTTGAAATTACTTTTAGTAAAGTAGATTTTCCTGCACCATTTTTCCCTATCAATCCTATTCTATCACCTTTATTTAATTTAAAGGTTATTCCTGAAAACAAATTAGATCCGGCAAAGGAAACCGTTAAATTGTGTACGTTAAGCATTGTTCTTTTATAATTAAATGTAAATTTGCTTTTTTGTAAAAGCATGCAAACTTACTATAAAAAAGTTTGTTGCTCAATTAAACTTTTATTATTACCATAGAACAGTAATAAAACTAACTGAAAAATGTTTAAAAAAGGATCAAAATTATATAGCATTTTGTTTAACAAATGCCCACGTTGCCAAGAAGGTGATTTTTTAGAAGAAAAAAATATTCTAAAAATTAATAAGGCTTTTAAGGTAAAAGAGCGTTGCTCAAACTGTGGATTAAAATATATGAGAGAACCTTCTTTTTATTATGGAGCAATGTATGTAAACTATGGATTAAGTGTTGGCGTTGCTATTATTACATTTATTATCAGTTATTTAGGATTTAATTTAACACTAAAACAAACTTTTATTCCAATTATATTCGCCATAATTATTACTTCGCCATTTGCAATAAGATGGTCTAGAATTATCTGGATTAACATTTTTGTACATTACCAACCTAATTTGAAAAAAGTTTCTGATATCGATTAATCATAATTTCTTTATCTAGTTCTTTATCATTTTCTAAATGATGAAATAATTGTTTTGCTACCCAAGGAGCAATCATAACTCCACGAGTTCCTAAGCCATTTAGTATTGCCATATTTTTATAAACCGGATGCTTTCCAACTAAAGGTCTTCTATCTTTTACTGTTGGCCTAATTCCAGCACTTTGTGATACAATTTTATAAGGCACATTAATTACCGTTGAAAGTTTATCTATTAGTTCCTGTTTTCCTTCTTGAGTGGTATTTAATGTTTTGTCTTTCCAATTAAATGTTGCTCCAACTTTATAATAATGATTCCCGAGAGGTAAAACAAAAACAGAAGATTTTATCATAAAATCAATATTTAATTCTGGAGTATGTATTGTTAACAATTCGCCTTTGGCTTCTCGCATTGGTAAATAGTTAAAAAACGGATTTTTTGTTAACCCAAATCCTTCACAAAAAATAATATTTTTAGCTGTAATATTTTCATATTCAACTAGATTTTTATTGATTTTTAAAGAATGATAATTAAACCTTTCGTATTTAATTAGGTTGCGTTCCTTTAAATAAAGTTTATAATCATCAAGTAGTAATTTGGTTGATATTCTACCTGTATTTTTTAATTTTCCGAAACCAAAATTAGATAAAATTCCTACTGTTTTTTTATTTATTATTTGAGGAATCATGTAATTTGAGAGCAAAGGTTTATCGCAAGCAACAGTCCAATTGTTTTGTTCTTCAACAGATTTAAAAACTCTATAAATAGCTACAGCAAAATTGTATTTATTTTGTAATAATTGTTCTAATTCTTGATAAAAAGGGATTGTTACTTTAAGTTGTGAATTTGCTTTCCAAACAGGTGTGAATCGTTTTAACACTACAGGATTATACATGCCACTAGCCACCAATGAAGCATTTTGAGAATTATCTTCAAAAACAATAAATGATTTTTTATGTTTTTCTAAAATTCTAGAAAATGTCAAACCAGCTAAACCTAAACCTACAATAATATAATCTACCTCCCTATTTACCATAGTTGTAAAAAAACAAAAACTCCTGCAAATTGCAAGAGTTTTATATCAATTTTTATGTAAGAATTAATAATTCCACATATCTGATTCTTTATCTCTAATATCTTCTTTAATTTTGTTAGATTCCAAAACTTGAAATAAAGCATTTCCTTTTACATAATCGGCTACATCTCTATCTCCATAAATGTTTTCTTCTCTATAAATGATAGAATTAAATCGTCTTGCATTCAGCAGATGATCATAAGAAATTGGATAGGCAGAATTTTTTTGATTAAAAACTTTCATGTGGTGTAGCGCTTTACGTGCATCAGGAAACCAAACCCAAAATATAGGTAATTGTTCTGAAACATCTTCGTTTTCTCTACCCATAGTTTGCACGTCTGGTGCAACAGGAGCTAAAGCAAGTAATCTGTATTTAAGTTCTCCTTGGCGTTTATCAAAATACCAAAGCCCTTTAATTTTAAATCCTTCAATATCTTGAGAAGTCAAATTTACTTTATCAATATATTCATCAATATTGGTACTTCCCGCATTAAGTTCATCAAAACCAGCATCAGTTGTATCTATTCTATATAATTTACTAATAATTTCAGCCTTGCTCATTTTAGCAGTAAAATAAGAATCATCATAAACTTCTGTGATTTCTCCTTTTTTAATACCTCTTAACAATGTATCAAACAATGACCTTCTATCCGTTGAAACACTAGTAGTATCCACTGGATAATAATACGGTAAATTTATACGTTCATTCAAATCAATGTACTCCCAAACTACTTTGGACCAAAGCACATCTCTATCATCAATATAGCCATATGCCAATGGTTTATCATTATCAACTATTAATTGTTCCGCAGTTTTTTTACCAATATCAGAAGGTTTCTTAGCATTTAACAAATTAGATTGTGCAAAGGTTATTTGAACCCATACAGTTGCTAAAATAAAAATTCCAATATTTCTTTTTTTCATCACTTAATTTTTAATTTATTGTATTTCAATACTTACCGCAGAAGCATTTTTAATTTTATAAGTTGAATTACCTACTAACGAAGATTTAATATCAAATATTGTAATTACATCTCCTCTTTTTGCTTTTGCAATAGCTTTTTTAGCTTGAGCATTCATTCTATTTCCTCTAACTACAACGGCAGATTGACCTGGTACTTTTATGGTAAAGGCTGTAGTTTTTAACTTTAAATCAAAATCAAAATCTAATAAAGCTGCCCCAACAGTGGATTTAGTTAAACTAGTTTTAGGCATTTTTACATAACCGTCTTGTTTTCTAATAGTTCCACGAGGAGAAGGAATTCCTTTAATTCTGAATTTTTGAGAAGTGCTTACTGTTTGTCCGTTTGGTAATTTACCTGAAACACTTATCTTAACTTCTTTTCCTTTACCAGGTGTCATGATATATTTACCAATACCTTTGGCTCTTTTTAAACCCATACCTCTAGCGGTAACTAAGTTATCAGGAATACCAGGAATTGAAATAGTCATAGGGTTTGGCACTCCCCTGTAAACCACATTCATTTTATCGGCTGATATTACAGCACTATTTGGTTTTGGAATTACCGCATAAGAACCATTAATTGGAATTTCAACAGGTTTTCCGTTTTCCATAAAAACGAATTTACCTTTTACCTCTCTTTCACCAACTGCACCAGCAGGAAAATCTAAAATGGCTCCACCACCCTCTATTTTTGTAATTGGTTTTCCATTTACAATTACTTCGGAAGGTTTTAAAGAAGAATCATATCTACCTAAAACAATTTTTCCTTTAAAGTTTTCACCTTGAAAAAATGCTGATTTTTCTGGAATTAAAATAGTTTGATAATTAGACATAGAAACATCACTTTCTAATTGTCCTCCTAAAAGATTTCCATATATTTCAGATTGTGTTGTTTTAATATCGGATTGTAAAGATGTGAAATTGGTAACGTAAGAAATTAAAGGAAATCCTTCATATCTATTCATTAACCAAGGTTCCATACCATCTGCTGATTTTTGAGGAGAAGTATCAAATCGTTTTTTTATAGTTGAAGCAAGAGGACTATTTTTACCTACCAAATTAACAATCTCATTTTTATAGTTTTTAATTTGATCTAAAAATTCTTGCCCTGCTTTAGTAACGCCATCTCCTTTAAAAAAATATTCTGTTCCAATATTAGCATTATCCATTTCTTCATAATCTTTTGGATTATCTACTTTTGATAGAAAATATGTTTTTTTAGATTCTAAATAATCATTAAATTTTTTAGATAAAACATCTACTTTTTTAGCCTTTTCATATAAAGCAGCGTATTTTTCTGGTTGTTCTTGTGATTTTGTTGCTAAATTTTGTAATGTAGCACTATTTTTTATCGAGGTGGTTACATTATTATCCGTTAGTTTTTCATTCATATAACCAAAAGCAGATAAAACCTGTTTAGACATATTCATTGCCAACATTGCAATGAATATTAAATACATAAGGTTAATCATTTTCTGCCTTGGTGAAAGTTTACCTGAAGCCATTCTAATTAGTTTTTTGGTTAATAATTTAGTTTAATTAACTAATTAGTTTTTATTAGTCATAGCAGATAACATTCCTCCATAAACACCATTTAAAGAAGATAAATTGGAAGCCATAGATTCCATTTGTTCTTTTAATTTTGATGCATTTTCAACAACTTGTTCATTAATTTCAGTTTGTCTAGAAGAACTTTCTAACTGTACTTTATATAAACTATTCAAAGATTCCATTTGTGCTGCCGCTAAGGATAATTGCTCACTATATTTATTGGTTGCCGCAATAGAATCTATAGCTGGAGCAATGTTTTCTGCTGCTCCTTTAAAATTTTGAATGCTTTCTCCTAAACTCTGCATTAAATTTACATCTAGTTTTGCATCTTTAAGCATTTCATCTAATTTTTGAGATAATAAACTTTGAGATTCTCTAGCGTCTTTTCTGTCCTTATCTCGGGCTTGTCCAGCAGCTAATTCAGGATAGACTAAAGACCAGTCTAGATCTTCATCTACAGAATCAAAAGCAGATATAAAGAAAACTGCTGCCTCTACAAGCATACCAATTGAAAGCATTAATCCTCCACCTGTCCAGTGTTGTAATTTAAACAGAGCTCCAACAATAACCACTGATGCTCCAATTCCATAAGCATAATTAAATAATTTTTTGGTATTTCTAGTTTGTGCCATAATGTTGATTTTTTATCTATTTAGGGTTGTTAATTTTAGTTTTTATTATTATTTGCTCCTAAGAAGTCTTGCACGGTTCTAAAACCAATATAACTTCTAGCAGAATCAGCATATTCATAATCTCTAGTACTCACTTCTAAAAAGTAAGCTACATCTTTCCAGGAACCTCCACGAATAACTTTTCTGCGATTTTTAGTATTTTCTACATTTGGATTCATAGTTGAACCAATGTAATAAGAATCATCATTATATGCAGTGTTTGTCCATTCAGAAACATTTCCTGCCATATTATATAATCCATATCCATTTGGATTGTATGATTTTGCTTCCATAGTATATAAAGCTCCATCTACTGCGTAATCTCCACGATCTGGTTTAAAGTTTGCTAAAAAACAGCCTCTATCACTGGTGGTATAAGGACCTCCCCAAGGATATGTTGAAAATTCCAAACCTCCTCGAGCGGCATATTCCCATTCCGCTTCTGTTGGTAGTCTAAAATATGGAACTGAACTTGGTTTTTTCTTTGAACGTAAAAAATCATTTTTCTTCTTGGTTCTCCAACTACAAAAAGCTTTTGCCTGACTCCAAGTTACGCCTACAACTGGATAATCATTATACGCTTCATGATAAAAATAATCTTGATGCATTGGATCATTATACGAATAATTAAAGTCTTTCACCCAAACAGTAGTATCGGGATATACATTTACAACTTCTTGTTTTATAAAGTTTTTTCGTTCACCTTTATTTCTTGCTGCGGCCTCCCTATCTAACCATGAGTATTTATATTTTAATTTTTTAGTGTCTAGCATTCTTCTACCATCAAAACTATCTTCAATAGGTACATACATAGAATCCATTACTTCTGCATAATATTCATCAGGAAACTCACTCGTATTCCAAATTAAATCCGCATCCCAATTTAAAGCTCTTCCTTGTAATGGTGAGTTAACATCTCCTAAACTTCCATAATTATTCATCATGTATTTTTGATAAGGAGTCATATCGGTTGTATCAATATTTTTAAATTGATAATCTTCAAGAACTTTATTAGTGTCATCGGACATCAATTCAGATAGAAGTGCCAGTTTTGTACGAACGATAGAATCTCTAACCCAAAATACAAATTCTTTATATTCAGCATTTGTAATTTCTGTTTCATCCATATAAAAAGGACGGACAGTTACCGTTCTGGTAGGACTATTTAATGCTCCTGAAACATCTTCATCCTGTTTACCCATAGTAAATGATCCTCCGGGGATATAAGCCATTCCAACAGGCTTTTTTGAATGCCATTTACTTTTAGATTGTACGCCTATTAATTCGCCTTGATCATTAGATCCACAGCTAGTTATAATTAATGCTAATAAAATATAGAAGGGTAATTTCTTCATAATAATTTTCTTATTCCTTTTTGACAAACCTATTACTTATTAATTTAAAAAACAATATTTAATTTATTTTGGTACTCTTAAAAAAATTTAAATTTTCAAACTATTTAGCATTATTTACACAATTTTTTTCAATGTTTTAAGCCATCTATCGGGTATTTCCTGCTGTGTTGCACTAACATAGTCTTGATATGTACAAGGTATTAACGCATGTCTTTTAAATTTATTATTTTTTGTGATATTAATTTCCATCCACCATCTTCCACTTTTATTACTTTTATAAAAATTTAGCAATTGATCTTCTATGGGCACAATGAATTTTTGATAGTTATCCATTAAACCGAAAGGATAATCATTTGCTCTATAATTAACTCCTTCAATAAAATACCAAATCATTTGTGAGACCAATTTTGCTGTAATATTTTTGATGTCAAATTTGGCATTATATTCGTAAATTCCAAAAGAAGAAACTTTATCACTTATACCTGCATACCTAGCTATTGCACAAATTTCTGCTCCAGAAAATCCATTAGGTTCTGCATTTTGATTTGCTGGTGCATCGGCATTTTTTACTGCAGACAAATCAATACTAACTACATCTGCATCTCTTAAAACTGGTTCTACAATTGGCAAATCATTTGTTACTTCACCTAACCTATACGCTTCAAAATATAAACTATCTATTAAATCGATTTCATTTTGTGCATTAAAATAAGTTTGATATCCAATATTAGCATAATTAAATAAATTATTTGGTTCAGTCATAACAATTTTACTTAGAAATGTTTGAGATGTTAATTCATCATCAATATGACCAAAATCAAATTTATTATCTACAGCAACCAAATTAACGGTTTGCTCTAAAGCATCATAGGCTCTATAATTTGCAAAAGTAATATCTTGACTTCCACCAATGATTACTGGAATTATATTTTTTTTAATTAAAGCAGTTAACACTTGTCCTAATGCAAAATAAGTGTCATTTATAGAGTTTCCTTGGGTGATATTTCCTAAATCAGCAACCTGTAAAGACCAATTTCCTGGATATAATTTATATAATTCTTTTCGAATTTCATCCAAATTTGAGCCTGTACCATAGTTACTTACAGAGGCTCTATCTTCTTCAACTCCAATAATTGCAATTTTGATTGTAGATAAATCTGGGAAATTATCTTGTTGAGTATAGACAGCTATGCTTTGACCAAAAGTTTGGTTTGTTTGCATTTTGGCAGAGGCCAATAAAGCTTCGTCAACAGGTTTTAGATATTCAAAATTCATTGCTAGGGGTTAGAATTCTCTTTTTTTATGTGGCAATATACTTAAAAAAAATTATTTTTTGGTGGTTTTTCGCTTTGTAGTCTTCTTTTTCTTGGTATTTTTCTCTATAATAGCTTTAACTTCATTTAAAGTGAGTTTTGTTGCATCAATTGTTTTTGGAAGTTCAATTTTTTGTTTACCCTTAATAATATTGGATCTTCCCCATCGTGCTTTTTCTACTCTAATACCTTCTTCTTCCCAATTATGAAGCACCTTTTCAATTTCTTTTCGTTTTTTATCTTCTATTAATTCGACAATATTATCATGGGTTAAATTATCAAAATCATACTTTTTATTTACATTGATAAAAATACTATTCCATTTAATAAAAGGACCAAATCGACCCACGCCTTTTTGAACAGGTAAATTTTCATAAGTAGCAATTGGAGCATCTGCCTTTTGTTTTTCTTTAATTAATTCAATGGCTCTATCTAAATCAACATCCATAGGATTTTCATCTCTTGGAATAGAAATAAACTTAGAATCAAATTTGATATATGGACCAAACCGACCATTGGCAACAACTATTTCATTACCTTCAAATTCGCCAATAGTTTTTGGTAATTTGAATAAATCCATAGCTTCTTCATAAGTAATAGTACTTAAAGTTTGCCCATTTTGTAAGCTTGCAAATCTTGGTTTTTCTTCATCCGTAGCTTCACCAATTTGTACCATTGCTCCAAATCTTCCTAAACGTGCATATACATTTTTACCGCTAGCTGCATCAACACCTAATAAGCGTTCACCTTTTGCACGTTCAGCATTTGCGGTTACATCTTCAACCATTGGATTAAATGTTTTATAAAAATCTTTAATCATTTGGGTCCAATCTTCTTTTCCTTCAGCAATTTCATCAAATTCAGACTCCACTTTAGCGGTAAACCCATAATTAAGAATGTCCGAAAAATTTGCAACCAAGAAGTCGTTTACGATATTTCCTATATCTGTAGGAATTAGTTTTCCTTTATCCGAACCTACTTTTTCCGTTAATGTTTTAGTTTTAATTTCATTATTTTTTAAAACTATTTGCGTATAATTTCTGTCTATCCCTTCAATTATTTCTTTTACAATATAATCTCGTCTTTGAATAGTTGAAATTGTTGGTGCGTAAGTTGATGGACGACCAATACCTAATTCTTCTAAACGTTTAACCAAAGCTGCTTCTGAATATCGATAAGGAGCTTTTGTGTATCTTTCTGTAGCTGAAATTAATTCGTTGCTTACTTGATCATGAACAGCTAAATTTGGTAATAAACCAGCTTGCTCATCTTCTTCAAAATCAGTTCCTTCTAAATAAACTTTTAAAAATCCTTTAAATTTTATCATTTCTCCATTGGCTACAAACAATTTAGAGTTTTTGGAATTAGAGATTTTTGCAACAGTCCTTTCCAATTGTGCTTCACTCATTTGAGAGGCAAGAGTTCTTTTCCAAATTAATTCATACAATCTATTTTGATCAAAATCAACAGAAACTGTATGCTGATCCATATGTGTTGGTCGGATAGCTTCGTGTGCTTCTTGAGCTCCTTTAGATTTAGTTTTAAAATTTCTTGGTTTACTATAAGCTTCGCCGTAAGATTTAATAATTTCTTCCTGAGCAGCGTTTTTTGCATCTTCAGATAAATTTACACTGTCCGTTCTCATATATGTAATTAAACCTGCCTCATACAAACGCTGAGCTATTAACATAGTTTTAGCTACTGGGAAGTACAATTTTCTTGATGCTTCTTGCTGTAACGTTGAAGTTGTAAATGGAGGTGCTGGTGATTTTTTAGCTGGTTTTTTTTGTAAATCCTCAACTTTAAAATAAGCTTCTTTACACGATTTTAAAAACTGATTAGCTTCTTCTTTAGTTTCAAAATTCTTTGAAATTGAAGCCTTAAATCTTTTATTTTTGTTAGTAGTAAATTCTCCAACTACTTTATAGGATGCTATTGGTTTAAAGTTTTGTATTTCACGTTCTTTTTCTACAATTAAACGAACTGCTACCGATTGAACTCTCCCAGCAGATAATCCTCCTTTAATTTTACGCCATAAAACAGGAGATAATTTATAACCTACTAAACGATCTAAAACTCTACGAGCTTGTTGTGCATTTACCAAGTTATAATCAATTTCTCTTGGATTTTCAACGGCTTTTAATATGGCCTTTTTAGTGATTTCGTGAAAAACAATACGTTTAGTCGTTTCATTTTTTAGCTTTAATTGTTCAAATAAATGCCAAGCAATGGCTTCTCCTTCTCTATCTTCATCCGAAGCTAGCCAAACCGTATCTGCTTTTTTTGCTAAATCTTTTAATTTTTTAACAATTGCTTTTTTATCAGTTGAAACTATATATTTTGGTTTAAAATCTCCTTCAACATCAATTCCGATTTCTTTTGAAGGTAAATCCGCAATATGTCCAAAACTTGATTCAACCTGAAAATCTTTTCCTAAAAATTTTTCAATTGTTTTTGCTTTTGCCGGGGATTCAACTATCACTAAGTTTTTTGCCATAATTCTATTTTTAACTTATTTTAATACCACCTTACTCTTCGCTTTTTTTCTGAGTTTTTGGATTGCAAAAGTATATAGATTTTTTTTAATAGTCCAAATCAAAGTTAAAATCTCTTAAAACAAACCCATAAAATCTATGTTAAATTTCTGCCAATATGTCATATTTTTGAAATATTGGTTATATCTTTGCACCAAATAAAAATGAATATGGGTGACGAAAAAGTAATAGACGAAAAAAAACAAGGACAAGCCCTTTTAACTGAAAAAAAAAGTAAAAATCATAAAAAACTTTTTATAGAAAGTTTTGGTTGTTCTATGAATTTAAATGATAGTGAAATTGTAGCAGCTATACTTTCGGAACAAGGTTATAATACAACACAATTATTAGAAGAAGCCGATTTAGTTTTGGTAAACACATGTTCAATTAGAGAAAAAGCTGAACAAACCATCAGAAAACGATTACAAAAATACAATGCTGTAAAAAAAATAAATCCAACTATGAAAGTTGGCGTTTTAGGATGTATGGCTGAACGGCTAAAAACAAAATTTTTAGAAGAAGAAAAAATTGTAGACTTGGTAGTTGGGCCTGATGCTTATAGAGATTTACCAAATTTATTGCAAGAAGTAAACGAAGGTCGTAATGCCATTAATGTAATTTTATCTAAAGAAGAAACCTATGGTGATGTTTCTCCTGTTCGTCTAAATTCCAACGGCGTTTCTGCATTTGCATCTATCACTCGCGGTTGTGATAATATGTGTACGTTTTGTGTGGTTCCTTTTACACGTGGACGAGAACGAAGCAGAAATCCAAAAAGTATTATAGAAGAAATTCAACAATTAGTTAACACTAATTATAAAGAAGTAACTCTATTAGGTCAAAATGTGGACAGTTATTTGTGGTATGGTGGCGGTTTAAAAAAGAATTTTAAAAACGCAACGGATATTGCCAAAGCCACTGCGGTTGACTTTGCTCAATTACTTGATTTAGTAGCTATAGAATTTCCAAATACTCGTTTCCGATTTTCTACCTCAAATCCGCAAGATATGAGTTTAGATGTAATTAAAGTGATGGCAAAACATGCTAATATTTGTAAATCAATTCATCTTCCAGTACAATCAGGTAGTACTAGCATGCTTCAAAGAATGAATAGAAAACACACTCGTGAAGAATATATAACCTTAATTGAAAACATAAAAAAAATAATTCCTAATTGTTCTATTTCACAAGATATGATGACTGGTTTTTGTGGAGAAACTGAAGAAGAACATCAGGAAACACTTAGTTTAATGGAAGTTGTAAAATATGATTTTGGATTTATGTTTGCCTATTCTGAACGCCCAGGAACTCCAGCAGCAAAAAAAATGAAAGATGACGTTCCTAACGAGATTAAAAAAAGAAGATTAAATGACATCATTCAATTACAACAAAAACACAGTTTATTTAGAACTCAACAGTTTCTTGGTAAAACTGTGGAAGTTTTAATTGAAGGAAGTTCAAAAAAATCTGATTTACATTGGAAAGGTCGAAATTCACAAAATGTAGTAGTAGTTTTTCCTAAAAGAAATGAAAATATCGGAGATTTTGTTAATGTATTTATTGAAAATTGTACTTCTGCCACATTAATTGGTAAAAAAATATAAGTTATGGAAAATTTACAAACCATTAAACAACGATTTGAGATTATTGGAAATAATACACACTTAAATCGTGCTTTAGAAAAAGCGATTAGAGTTGCTCCAACTGATATTTCTGTTTTAGTAACTGGTGAAAGTGGTGTTGGTAAAGAAAGTATTCCAAAAATAATTCATCATTTATCACACAGAAAGCATGCAAAATATATTGCTGTAAACTGTGGTGCAATTCCTGAAGGAACTATTGATAGCGAGCTTTTTGGTCATGAAAAAGGTGCTTTTACTGGTGCAACTACAGCCAGAAAAGGTTATTTTGAAGTTGCCGATGGCGGAACCATATTTTTAGATGAAGTTGGTGAATTGCCTTTAACCACACAAGTAAGATTATTACGTGTTTTAGAAAATGGTGAATTTATAAAAGTAGGCTCATCAAACGTACAAAAAACTAATGTTCGTATGGTGGCTGCAACTAATATAGACTTACATAAAGCAATTTCAAAAAGTAAATTTAGAGAAGATTTATATTATCGTTTAAGCACCATTGAAATTCATTTACCACCTTTAAGAGAACGAATTAGCGACATTCATTTACTTTTTAGGAAATTTGCTTCAGATTTTGCTCAGAAATATAAAATGCCTACGGTTCGTTTAACTGATGATGCTGTAAAATCTTTAGAAAATTATGGTTTTCCAGGTAATATTCGTCAGTTAAAAAATATTGCAGAACAAATTTCTATAGTAGAAGAAAATCGAGTGGTTAATGCCGCAATATTGTTGCAATATTTACCAACTAAAGGAACTAATTTACCTTCCATAATTTCTCAAGAAAAAAATGCTACCGATTTTGCTACCGAACGAGAAATTATGTATAAAATTTTGTTTGATATGCGTAATGATATAAACGATTTAAAAAAATTGACCTTAGATTTAATGCAATCAAATGATGCCTCTAAAGTGAAAGAAGATAACAAACATCTTATTCAAAAAATATATCACGAAGATCCAAAAAATAATCCTATTGAAAATAAAGTTGAAGTAGTTAGATATTCCGATAACGATACTAATTCAGGAAATTTTGAATACGCTGAGACTATTGATGCCGATGAAAGTTTATTTTTAGAAGATAAAGAAATTGAGTTGATAAAAAAATCATTAGAACGCAATAATGGAAAACGGAAATTAGCCGCAACCGAATTAGGCATTTCAGAAAGAACCTTATATCGGAAAATAAAACAATACAATTTGTAGTTAATTTAATATCTTTGAGCCTTATTTGTACTACCACAAAACCTATTAATGAAAAAATATAGATTTCTATTCCTAATTTTAACCTTATTTATCGCACAAAGTTGTGGCATTTATTCATTTACAGGAGCTAATATTAGTTCTGATGTTAAAACGGTACAAATAGATTATTTCCCTAACAATGCTATTTTAGTTGAACCAACGTTGAGTGAAGCATTTACACGTAAATTACAAGACTTATTTTTACAACAAACTAATTTAGATTTGGTTAAAGCAGGTGGCGACTTACAATTTGAAGGTGAAATTACAGGTTATAAAATTAACCCTATGACCGCCACTGCACAACAAACAGCTGCACAAAACAGATTAACTATTACTGTAAACGTTCGTTTTTTTAATAATAAAAATGAAGAAGACAATTTTGAGAGAACGTTTTCTCATTATTATGATTATGATGCAAAGGCTCAGCTAACAGGTGCCGTTTTAGATGATGCTTTTACTGAAATTTTAGAACGAATTACCCAAGATATTTTTAATGCTTCCGTAGCAAAATGGTAACTTAAATGAATGCAGATAGGTTAACATATTTAATAAATCATCCTAATAATTTAACATCTCAAGATATTGAAAAATTAGAGAAAATAAAAAAAGAATTTCCATATTTTCAATCTGTAAAAGCCATTCAATTAAAAGGATTATACAACTCAAAAAATTACAAATACAATGAATCCTTAAAAAAAACTGCGGCCTACACTATTGATAGAAATATACTTTTTGAATTTATTACTTCAACTCCATTTTTAGCAAGAAAATCACAAACAAAAGGTAAGAACAAAAAAATAATTTTAAATCCGATTAAAAAGGACACCTCTTATCTTCCAAAAGCAGTAATAGAACAAAAAGATACTGAAATTGAAACGCCAAATAAGGAAACTGATATTTTAGAATTAGGAAAGCCCATTAAATTTAATAGTACTGAGCCCCATACTTTTAATGAATGGATGAAGTTAACAACTCAAAAACCTATTCAACGGGGAAAAAAATCTATTGATAAATTAAAAATTATTGATCAATTTATTAAAACAAAACCAAAAATTAAACCCATAGCAAAACAACAAACAATAATTGATGTTTCAACAGAAAGCACTGCTGAAAATGAAAATTTAATGACTGAAACTTTGGCGAAAGTATATTTAGAACAAAAAAAATATGCAAAAGCCATGCAAGCTTATCATATTTTAAGTTTGAAATATCCAGAAAAAAGTAGTTTCTTTGCAAACCGAATAAAAGCAATTAAAATTTTACAAATAAATAAATCATGACTTTTACATTATTTTTAATCTTAATCATTATTGTAGCATTATTGCTAATACTAATTATTATGGTACAAGAACCAAAAGGAGGAGGATTATCTTCTTCATTTGGAGGTGGTGGAACACAATCATTAGGAGGCGTTCAAAATACCACCAACTTTTTAGACAAAAGCACATGGACATTATCTATCGTATTAATGGGTTTAATTTTACTTTCAAATTTTGCTGCACCGCATTCAAAAACAGCAACTCAAAGTTCTGAAGTTAAAAATACTATCGAAAATAGAGAAATCCCTGTTGCACCAGTAGATTCAAAAACTAATACAAGTTTACAAGATTCTTTAAAATAATTGAACAGAATTTTTATAAAAAAAATGCCAACGTAAATGACACGTTGGCATTTTTATATTAACATACTTCCTATTAAAAGTACATTTGTCAGTTTTTATAAATTGGCATACTTTTGGTCAATAAAATTGCTATAATTAATAATTAAACTTAAAATAAAATGAGTAAAATTAATATTAAACCGTTAGCTGATAGAGTTTTAATAAAACCTTTAGAAGCTGAAACAACTACAGCATCAGGACTTATAATTCCAGATTCAGCAAAAGAAAAACAACAAAAAGGAACTGTAATTGCAGTAGGTAACGGCACCAAAGATGAAGCAATGACTGTAAAAGTTGGCGATACTGTTTTATTTGGAAAATATGCTGGAACAGAACTTGTTTTAGAAGATACTGAATATTTAATTATGAGAGAAGCTGATATTTTAGCAATCGTTTAATTTAAAAAAAATAAAAAATGGCAAAAAATATAATTTTTGATATAGAAGCACGTAACGGTTTAAAACGTGGTGTAGATGCTTTAGCAAATGCTGTTAAAGTAACCTTAGGACCAAAAGGTAGAAATGTTGTTATTGGAAAAACCTTTGGCGGACCACAAATAACAAAAGATGGGGTAACCGTAGCTAAAGAAATTGAATTAGAAGATACTTTAGAAAATATGGGAGCTCAAATGGTAAAAGAAGTTGCTTCTAGAACCAATGATTTAGCTGGTGATGGTACAACAACTGCTACCATTTTAGCACAAGTAATTGTAAAAGAAGGATTAAAAAACGTTGCTGCTGGTGCAAATCCATTAGATTTAAAACGCGGTATTGACAAAGCTGTTACAGCAATTGTTAAAAACTTACAAGAACAATCTCAAGAGGTTGGAAACAAATTTGATAAAATAAAGCAAGTCGCTTCCATATCTTCAAATAATGATAAAACTGTTGGCGATTTAATTGCAGAGGCTTTTCAAAAAGTAGGCAAAGAAGGCGTTATTACTGTGGAAGAAGCAAAAGGAACTTCAACTTATGTAGATATTGTTGAAGGAATGCAATTTGATAGAGGTTATCTTTCTCCTTATTTTGTAACCAATGCAGATAAAATGTTAACTGATTTAGAAAATCCTTACATTTTATTATTCGACAAAAAAATTACCAATCTTAAAGATTTATTACCAATTTTAGAACCCGTTGCAAAAAATGGTAAACCTTTATTAATTATTGCGGAAGATGTTGAAGGCGAAGCTTTAGCTACCTTAGTAATGAATAAATTACGAGGAGCATTAAAAATTGCAGCAGTAAAGGCTCCAGGATTTGGAGATAGAAGAAAAGCAATGTTAGAAGATGTAGCTATTTTAACTGGTGGAACCGTAATTTCTGAAGAAAGAGGATTATCTCTTGAAAAAGCTACTTTAGAATTGTTAGGTACAGCCGAAAGAATTACTATTGATAAAGACAATACTACCATTGTAAACGGAGCAGGAAATGCAACTGATATTAAAGCAAGAGTTGCACAAATTAAAGCTCAAATAGAAACTACAACTTCAGATTACGATAAAGAAAAATTACAAGAACGCTTAGCTAAATTAGCTGGTGGAGTAGCTGTTTTATATGTTGGAGCTGCTAGTGAAATTGAAATGAAAGAGAAAAAAGACCGAGTAGATGATGCTTTACACGCAACGCGTGCAGCTGTTGAAGAAGGTATTGTTGCTGGTGGTGGTGTAGCTTTAGTTAGAACAAAAGAAGTTTTGAAATCTATTACCACAGATAGTTTAGATGAAGTAACTGGAATTAAAATTTTAGATAGAGCCATTGAAGAACCATTACGTCAAATTGTTGAAAATGCAGGTGGTGAAGGTTCCGTTGTGGTTGCTAAAGTTATTGAAGGAAAAGGAGATTTTGGATACAATGCCAAAACCAATGAATACACAAAAATGTTTAAAGCAGGTATTATTGATCCAACCAAAGTAACTAGGATTGCGTTAGAAAATGCAGCTTCAGTTGCTGGTATGATTTTAACTACAGCTTGTGCATTAGTGGATATTAAAGAAGAAGCACCTGCAGGAGCAGGAATGCCACCAATGGGAGGCGGAATGTCAGGAATGATGTAAAAATATAATTATATATAAAATAAATATGATATTAAAAAATCCGAGGTTTTAAATCTCGGATTTTCTTTTATTACACAGCTTTTAGGATAGAGTCCTAATTAGTATCTTTAAACCCGAGTTCGATATAAGAAAATAAATACTGGGTTGAAAATCAACAAGCTACGTCATTGCGATGAATGAAGCAAAGCGGAATAAGGAAGCAATCTCATTTTTATGAAAAGATTACTTCAAATTATAGCACTACGTTTATAATTTTCGCAATGACATTTTGATTTTCAGTTATTTAAATAAAATCCTTAGGTCGAACTAAGGTTTTAAATAATTTCTATCGGCAATAATCAACCAACTTTTTTAGTTGTGATTCATCATAATGTTTGTTTATCTTACTTTAGATTCATATTCTTATGAATATATAATTGGATTTGGATAAAAAGCCGCAATTGCAAACCAATAACTAACTACAGATTTTGCCATTTTCAACTGCTCCCCTGCTCTAGGACCAGATAATGCCTTTCCAAAAACAGACCAAGAATTGCCTTCATCATCGGTAATAAATACTTCCAAATCATTAAAAGCATAATTGAAATTTAAATTAGAATTGGCAGAATCTAATTCAAAAGCCGTTATTAACTTATCATTTCCAACCACTAAATAATCAATTCCATTGAAAGTTTGTTTTATGGCTTTCCCTCCTATGAATTTAGAAAACTGATACACTTTCGATTTTTCATCATTAATTAAAGCAAATACTCGTTCTTTATTTGGTAAAGCATCATTAGTTGGTGAAGCAGTAAAAAGGAAAAAATCATTATTTGTTTTATAATCTCCATAAGGGTATAAATCATAATTTCTTGAAAATCCTGTATCTAAACTTAAAACTTTTGAAGTTGGATATAATTTTTTCCAAGTTCCCCAATTAGTTTCAATAACTTGTTGAAGTTCTGGTTTATGACCTATTAGTGTACCATTCACACATAACAATTTTAGTTGAGACCAGTTACTATCTGTATTTCTATCATATAAAATTAAATTGGCATTATACAGTAACCCTGATACGCCAAATTCTGATTTAGTTCTATTGGTTAAACTTTCCCACCCAAAAGCTGTTCCAGTTAATGGACAATATGAAATTGTTATGGCATCACTTTCAAATTCATCATTTACAATTTCATGCCAGTCTAAAATTAAATGTGGATATGCTCTTACCTCATCACCAACCACAATTCCAATTACTAAATCTTCATCTGTTAAAAAATTAGTATTAGGATCATCTACATCCAAAAATTTAGGATTATCAATGGAAGGAATTCCGTCTTTTCCAGGGCCTCCATCTTTTACTTCTGAAATTGGTATTAACCAATCTTGTGAGTTAGTGCCTCCTCCTTGGTTATTACCATTGTTTCCTGAACTTCCACCATTATTATTGCCTGTATTATTACCAGATCCTGTTGAAGCAGTATTATTAATATCATTAGTGCTTCCTCCGCAGGAAACAAGTAACAACACCATAATAATCACATAAAAATTCTTTGTTTTCATAATAGTTAGTTTTTTAAAATATTAATTATTTCATTTTTTGGAGCTATTGTATATAATATTCCAGAAGTTAATCTATAAGTTGGTGTTAATTGTGTTCCTATTACATTACTATAAATAGGGATTTCTATTTTAGTAGAAAATTGAAGGTTTGAACTTATTTTTATTGAGAAATTTGGAATAATAGACACCCAATTTCCTCCTGTGCTTTCAATATTAAATCCACCTATTTTATCTTGTTGGGCATTTCTATATTTAAAAGACATGCTTGGTGATGTAACCGTTTTAAGCCAAATAAATTGATCAGAAAAACTTAAAAAAAATTGAATTTCATTTCCAAATTTATACTTAGTATCTCCAAAGTAAGAAGGATTAGTTCCTGTATTCCTATAAATTAACCTAGATGATACACTTAATGAAGGTCTAAAATTTAAAGATTTTGAAAAAGCCGTATAATAAATAAAATCCCAAGCATTACTTCCTGGTTGTAAATCGGCACTTAAAGTAATTCCTCCCGAAGTTTTTTTGGTTGAAGATCCTAATGGAATTTTAGTTCCAAATCCCACATTAAAATTAGAATTTTCTCCTAAGAAATCACCAAAATTATATTTAATCAAAGCAATTGCATCTCCTATTCCAGATGTTTCATCAATATTTTTATTGCCAAATTGTGAAATTTTACGTCGTTGATTCACCCAAGTAAAAAGTCCTTCAACCGCTAACCTATTGGAAATTGCATAATTAAAATTTAAAAGAACAGAATGTGTAATACGTAATCTTGCATTATCATTTAGCTTTTCTGAGCCACTATTTAAAGTATTTAAATTATTATAATCGTAATTTATACCTATTTGAGTAGTTCCTTTTTCTAAAATTGGTAAACCGATACTATTGCTAAGCGGTATTCCTCCAGAACAACATGTCTGAGCAATGCTATTATTTATTAATAATAAAACAATTATAATAACAAAATTAAACTTCATATAAAAAATCCTTTTTAATAAAGTCGAGCTAGTTATTTAAACCTTACTCAAAAATTAATAAACTGTAAATCAGCATCTTTTATCCTAAAAAATTTGATACATTAAAAATTAGATTATATATTTAACGTTTAAAATACTTTCCCCCTCAAATTTCCCCAAAAAACAAATTCGATTTTTTTATATTGAATGTTAAAATTATTGCTGTTAATTAGCTTTTATGCTAACTAATCTAAAAGAGAAAAAATATGAAATTCACCAAATTAGCAATCCTTTTTACCTTTATTATTGGATTGACCATTTTAGGAGATAAATCTAGGAATATTACGATTCCTAAAAGTTCTTTAAATCAAAAATTATTAATTAACAATAATTGTAAAACTACCATATCTGGTAAAATTTTAGATAAAGAAACTAAAACACCAATTTCAAACGCTCAAATAATTTTAATTTCAAACGGACAAGAAATTAAAAAGATTAATGTAAATGAAAAAGGAACATATTCTTTTAAGTTAAACTGTGGCAATAACTATAAAATTAAAGTAAAAGCTGCTTCTTACTTTAATATTGAATATCTTCTAACAACATCAAAAAATAATTCAGATTCCATTTTTAAAAATTTCTTATTAGAAAAAAAATGTTATCAAACTATTACAGGAACCATTATTAATGAATTTTCAAATAAAACTGTTGATAATGCAATTGCAACCTTATATTTAGATGGTGAAGAAATTGAAACTACTCAAGTAGATAAAGTTGGTATTTATAGCTTTAAAGTTAAGTGCAATTCTAATTATTATATTATTGTTAATAAATTAAATTTTATTAATGATCTGTTTGAATTTTCAACTTCAACTTCATTAAATAAAATAATTAAACACGATTTTATTTTAGAACCTGAATGCATACAAACTATTTCTGGAGTTATTAAAAATAAAGTCACTTTAGAACCCATAAGTTCCACCTTAAAATTATATCTTAATAATATTGAAATTGAAACTATAAATGTTAATAATGATGGTAATTTTTTAGTGAAATTTCAATGTACAACTAATTATAAAATAGTTGCTAGTAGACCTGATTATAAAGAAGATAGCTATAATTTTTTAACTGATTATACTGAAAATAAACAACCTGATTATTTTCATTTAAAAAAAGATTTATTTTTAGAACCTAACCAATGTTTTCAAGTTGTTTTAGGAAAAGTTTTAGACAAAGAGACTGAAAAAGTTATTCCTAATGCGCAGGTATCTTTATATTTTCAAAATCAGGAAATTAAAACTTTTCAAACTAATTATGATGGTTCTTATTTTTTTAATGTAAAATGTAACGATAGTTATGATTTAGTCACCTCAAAAGAAGGAATGACAACAGAAACAGTAAATTATATTGCTAATGAAAAAAAAGGAGATAATAAAACCCTAAATATTTATTTAGAAGCTAAAAATTGTGATCAAATAGTAAATGGAGTTATCATTGATAAAAACACCAAATTACCAATTTCAAATACCAAAGTTACTTTACTTGAAAATAATCTCTTTGTAAATTCAGTAAAAACAAATCAAAATGGAGCGTATTCCTTTCATATTATTTGTGATACTTCCTATAAAATTGAAGCGACTAATGCTGAGTACAACAAAAATAGTATTGATTTTTCTTCTGATAAAACAAGAAATGCTACTATTTCTAAATCCATAGCACTAACTCCGCTAGATTGTAATCAAGTAATAACTGGAATCATCACCGATAAAAACACCAAACAACCTATTGCAAACACAAAAGTTTCTTTGTTTGAAAATAATGCTGAAATAAATTCAATAAAAACTTCTGATAATGGGGAATTTAACTTTACCATTAATTGTAATTCTTCCTATAAAATTGAAGCAGAAAATACCGAATATAGCAAAAATAGCATTACTTTTTCTTCGGATAAAACAAGAGATGATAACATTTCTAAATCTATAATACTAACTCCGTTAGATTGTAATCAAGTAATAACTGGAATTATCCTTGATAAAAACACCAAACAACCTATTGCAAACACAAAAGTTTCTTTGTTTGAAAATAATGCTGAAATAAATTCAATAACTACTTCTGATAATGGGGAATTTAACTTTACCATTAATTGTAATTCTTCCTATAAAATTGAAGCTACTAATACTGAATACAGCAAAAATAGCATTACTTTTTCTTCTGATAAAACAAGAAATAAAGTTGAAAAAACACAAATAATATTAGACAAAAAAGAATGTAAGCAATTGGTAACTGGTATCATTAGAGATAAAATTAATAAAACACCTTTACCAAATACTACAATAACTTTATATCAAAACAATAAAGTAATTGGCACTAAAACTGTTGGTGAAGATGGAAAATATAAATTTAAATTAAATTGCCAATCAACCTATAAACTTAGCGTATTTAAAAATAATCAACTAGAATCTTTCCGAATTAAAACAGCTGTTGAAAACGGAAGAGTCCTTCACTTAAACTTTGACATTGAACCTTTAAATTGTGTTCAATATTTAAATGGTATCGTAACGGAAAACATTTCTAATAATGCCATTCCGGGTGCTGAAATAAAGCTACTTATAAGTAATAAAGAAGTGAAAAAAACTTTCTCCGATTCAAACGGAACCTTCTATTTTGAATTGGATTGTAAAAAAAACTATGTAGTTATTGCCTCTAAAACAAATTACACTTCTGAAAAGAAAACTGTAAGTACTATCACTAAAATTGGGCATCCTCATACTCTGAAGTTTTCACTAGAGCCGATAATAAAAGTAAAAGAAAAAAATAGAGTTAAATATATAGAAACCAAATCTATAAATTTTGATTTAGATGAATTTGAATTAACCAAAGAAGCAAAAATAGAATTGAATAAAGTAGTTTTCAATTTAAATCAAAATCCAAAGTTTAAAGTGGAAATTAATTATTATACTGATAGCCGAGGACCTGATGAATACAACCTTGAACTAACTCAGAAAAGAGCAGATGCTTCAAAAGATTATTTAATATCTAAAGGTGTAAATCCATCAAGAATAAAAGCAACAGGTTATGGCGAAACTCATTTACTTAATCGCTGTAAAAACAATGTAAAATGCACTGATGCAGAACATGCAATTAATAGAAGAACTGATTTTATAATTATACCAAATTAGAAGAATAAAAAAGAGATCGTCTAAAAGTTTTGAAAACCGTCATTCTGAACTTGTTTCAGAATCTCATTATGAGAACCTGAAACAAGTTCAGGTTGACGAAAAGTTTACTTTTTAGACAGCCTCTTTTTTTTATAAATTTATATTAAATATTAAACTTTTCCTTTACAATTTTCTTTACAACCTTTTGTATTATATTTTGCACATACCTTATTATTTGAACTGGTATTACCTTTACAAACACTTTTCGTTTGACAATCCGTTTTCCCTTTGCAAGCTGTTTTCGTTTGACAATCCGTTTTTCCTTTGCAAGCTGTTTTACCCTTGCAATCTGTTTTTTCTTTGCAATCCATTTTTCCTTTACAACCTTTACCACAATTTTTGTAATTCATTTTGCAACTTACTTTAGTTGAATCCGTAGCCTTATTACTAGATGCTACTTTTTTAAGCTTCATATTGCAAACCGGACAATTACCTTCTTTGTCGTACGTTTTTCCATGTTCACAATCCATCGGACATTGATAAACTGCACTTGCCATTTCTTTATGGTTATGCATTTCTTGTTTTTCAACTTTAATCTCCTTTTTTTCTTTTTTCGCTTCTTTATTACAAGAAACCATAATAACTGCTACAGCGAAAATTGCGACTATAACGTAAGTGATTTTTTTCATTTTTAAAATTTTATGTTAATCTTGATTTCTGACGAAAATAATAAAAAAATCAATATCAATTTAATTTTTTAAGTTTTTTAAGTTTTGAAAATAAAATGCAGGAAGTAATAGTAATAATAAAATAGGATGAATTAAAATTCTACGCACATAAAAAAGTAGCAAATAACCATCTCCTTGATTGAATTCTAAAATAGCCATTAAGCAAATAATCAGAATAATAAATAAATAAAAATATACTTTTGAAGCAAATAAAATCATTTTTATATCTTGAAAAATTACATAAATAACACCAATAGAAACTACACTATTTAAAAAGTATCGAATAAATGTACTCACAAAAAGTAAGCCTAAATTTAGAGAAGGAATAGGCTGATATAAATAATCTGATTTAAAATAATTTGCTAATGGATCATATAAAATGGGAGCGATAAATTCTCTAATAGCAATTAAGAAGAGAACTAAAATAATTAAACTGATAACTTTTAAACTATTTTTCATCTTTTAAAAGAAGCGAATTTTTTAACCCAAATAAACCAAAGTAAAAATGTAAGTCCATAAATTAAAAGTGGAAATATAATTTCGTGCAAGGTTTTTTCATATTCAGGATATTTATAAATGGCAATAGAAATAATAGCAATTCTAACAATATTGAAATAGTAAATTAACAAACTACCACCAATTATAAATAAAATAGTGTTTTTAAAACTTCCTTTAAAGGCGATAATAAAAGCGATATATAAAATAATAATACTAACAGAATTACATCCTTCAATAATTCTAGCAACCAGTTTGTTATTCACTAAAATATTTATAGAAACTTCTTTTGTATGTTGCTCCATAGAAACGTGATAACCTACAAAATTTAATAAATTTTCCGTTTGATTTGCAACATTTTTAGTAATTGGTGCACAAGCAAAATAAGGTTTTTTTACCTGATTTTCATTTAAATACCATGCATACAATACAAAAAGTAAAGCATAAACACCAAAAAATTTTATTAAAAAATAAATAACAGATTTATTACTTTGCACTTAAAAAGAATTTTATTTTTGCATAAAACTACAAAATACTATGCACTTTTCTGAATTAAAAAAATCCATTTCTTATATAATTGAAAACAATACTAAAACTTCAATCAAATTACAATCCATTTGTAATTTATTAAAAAATGAAGTTGAATATTACAATTGGGTTGGATTCTATTTTAAAAATGAAGCTAAAAATGAATTAAAACTTGCTGAATTTGCAGGTAAACCAACAGAGCATACTATTATCCCTTTTGGAAAAGGAATTTGTGGTCAAGTAGCTGTTAGCAACCAAAATTTTGTAGTTCAAGATGTTACAGAACAAAACAATTATATTTCTTGTGGATTGCAGGTTAAAAGTGAAATTGTAGTTCCTATTTTTGTTAATAATGAAAACATTGGGCAAATTGATATTGATTCTCATACTAACAACCCTTTTTCTAAAAAAGACGAGGACTTTTTAGAATATGTTTGCTTAAAAGTTGCTACACTTTTTTAATTTCATAATAATAACCTGAGTTCGACCTAAGGATTTACTTTAAATAACTGAAAATCAAAATGTCATTGCGAAAATTATAAATGTAGTGCCATAATTTGAAGTAATCTTTTCATAAAAATGAGATTGCTTCCTCATTTCGCTTTGCTTCATTCATCGCAATGACGTAGCTTGTTGATTTTCAACCCGGTATTTATTTTCTTACATCGAACTCAGGTTAATAGCTATTTATTAAAAATTTAACTCAAAAACAATTTTTAGTTTCATTAAGCTAACTATATTTGCACTTATTTTTACTAACCCTATTTTAGTTGACCATGTTAAATAAAAAACCTATTAAATATGTTCGTAAAAAAATTGCTACACTAAATAATAAATTGAAAAAGAGTAAACCAAATATTAATTTAGAAAATTATAGTGAAATGGTGGAAAATTTTCATAAAAAACTTAAAGAGAATTAACCACCGTTAAGTATTGTTTAAGCAACTGATTATTATTAGCTTTGCCAAAACAAACAACACACTAATGAATACTACTAAAAAACCGAAAACTGCCTTAATATCAGTATTCAACAAAGATGGATTAGCTCCAATTGTTAAAAAACTTGCAGCGTTAAATATTGAAATTTATTCCACTGGAGGTACTGAAAAATTCATTAAAAATTTAGGAATTAATGTTATCCCTGTGGAAGATTTAACTTCCTATCCTTCTATTTTAGGAGGAAGAGTTAAAACATTACATCCAAAGGTTTTTGGTGGAATTTTGGCTCGAAGAGAAAATGCTGAAGATTTATCACAACTTGCAACTTACAAAATTCCTGAAATTGATATTGTAATTGTAGATTTATATCCGTTTGAAAAAACAGTTGAAAGCGGTGCTTCTGAACAAGAAATTATTGAAAAAATTGATATAGGAGGAATTTCATTAATACGAGCTGCCGCTAAAAATTTTAAAGACGTAATTTGTGTTTCTTCAATTAATCAATATGAAGATTTTGAAAAACTTCTTTCTGAAAACAATGGAGAAATTTCTTTAGAAAACAGAAAAGCATTTGCCGCCAAAGCATTTGCAGTTTCCAGTAATTACGATACTGCAATTTTTCATTATTTAAACAAAAACGAAACAGCTTTTAGAGCTTCTTTTGATACAGTTTCAACACTCCGATATGGTGAAAATCCACATCAAAAAGGATTGTTTTATGGTAATTTAAATGATTTGTTTGATAAACTTCACGGAAAAGAATTATCCTATAATAACTTATTAGATGTTGATGCCGCAGTAAATTTAATGAATGAATTTAAAAATGATACACCAACATTTGCCATTTTAAAACATAACAATGCGTGTGGGTTAGCACAAAGAGATACTTTAAAACAAGCCTATATTGATGCTTTAGCCGGAGATCCAACTTCTGCTTTTGGTGGCGTTTTAATTTCTAATAAAGAAATTGATGTAGCCACGGCAACAGAAATTCATAAGTTATTTTGTGAAGTGGTTATTGCCCCTAGCTATTCAAATGAAGCACTAGCTATTTTAAAAGGTAAAAAAAATAGAATTATACTAATTCAAAAAAACGTTCAATTACCAAATGCCCAATATAGAACAGCTTTAAACGGAATTCTTTTTCAAGATAGAAACAACAAAACAGATAACCAAAGCATTGTTACAAAAGCAACAGATAAAAGCCCTACGGATAAGGAGTTAGATGATTTATTTTTTGCATCTAAAATTTGTAAACATACCAAATCTAATACCATTGTGTTAGCAAAAAACAAACAACTTTTTGCAAGTGGAACTGGGCAAACAAGTCGTGTTGATGCTTTAAATCAAGCTATTGAAAAAGCCAAACATTTTGGATTTAATTTAAGTGAAGCCGTAATGGCAAGTGATGCTTTTTTCCCATTTCCTGATTGTGTAGAAATTGCACATAATGTTGGAATTGATACGATAATTCAACCTGGCGGATCTATTAAAGATCAATTATCTATTGATTATTGTAATAAAAATAAAATGTCTATGATATTTACAGGAACACGTCATTTTAAACACTAATTTTAGTAACTTTGAAAGATTTCAAAAAATAATTTAATAAAAAGGTATATTATATGGGTTTTTTCGACTTTATGACTGAAGACATAGCCATTGATTTAGGTACTGCAAATACGCTTATAATTCATGATGGTAAAGTAGTTATTGATGCACCATCAATTGTAGCTAGGGATAGAAGTACAGGAAAAATTATTGCAATTGGTAAAAAAGCCAGTTTAATGCAAGGAAAAACGCATGAAAATATAAAAACAATTAGACCTTTAAAAGATGGTGTAATTGCCGATTTTGAAGCTTCAGAGCAAATGATAAAGGAATTTATTAAAGGTATTCCTACTATTAAAAAACGTTTTTTTTCTCCTTCATTACGTATGGTAATTTGTATTCCTTCAGGAATTACTGAGGTTGAAAAACGTGCAGTAATTGATTCAGCTGAACATATGAATGCTAAAGAAATTTATTTAATTCATGAACCTATGGCAGCTGCTATTGGTATTGGCATTGATATTATGCAACCAAAAGGAAATATGATTATTGATATAGGAGGTGGTACTACAGAAGTTGCCGTTATTGCTTTAGGAGGTATTGTTTGTGATAAATCTGTAAAGGTTGCTGGTGATGTTTTTACATCAGATATTACCTACTATATGCGCACACAACACAATTTATATATAGGTGAGCGAACTTCTGAAAAAGTTAAAATTCAAGTAGGTTCAGCTACTGAAGATTTAGAAAATCCGCCTGAAGATATGCTTGTTCAAGGACGAGATTTATTGAGTGGAAAACCTAAACAAGTTCAGATTTCCTTTAGAGAAATTTCAAAAGCTTTAGATAAATCCATTTTACGAATTGAAGATGCCGTTATGGAAACCTTATCCAAAACACCTCCAGAATTAGCAGCCGATATTTATAATACTGGAATTTATCTAGCAGGTGGTGGTTCTATGCTAAGAGGATTAGACAAGCGTTTATCAAGAAAAACAGATTTACCCGTTTATGTCGCAGAAGATCCGTTAAGAGCTGTAGTTCGTGGAACAGGTATTGCATTAAAAGATCTTGAAAGGTTTAAAAATGTGTTAATGAAATAATAAATTTTCACATCTCAATATATGCAGCAATTATTTTATTTTATTCGAAAATTTAGATACTTTCTGTTATTTTTATTGTTAGAAATTATTGCTTTAACGCTTACTATCCAAAATCATTCTTATCAACAAAGTAAATTTATAAATTCAGCTAATTTTATTAGTGGTGGCATTTATAATAAAGTAAGTTCAATTACTGATTTTTTCAACTTAAAATCTGAAAACAAACGATTATCAGAAGAAAATAATCATTTAAAAAATTGGATAGAAAAAAACAAACAAATAACTGTAAATAAGATTGTTACATCTATTGATTCCAATAATTATTCACAAAAATATCAATATATTTCTACCAAAATTATTAATAATAATTATTCAAAAAGAAATAACTTTTTAAGTTTAAACAAAGGAACTAAACAAAACTTAAAAATAGATTTAGGAGTTGTAAATAGTAAAGGTATTATTGGAGTTATTAAAAATATTTCTGCTAATTATGCTACTGTTTTATCTATTTTAAATAGCAATTCTAAAATTAATGTTCGTCTTAAAAAAAGTTTTCATTTCGGAACTTTAGTTTGGAATGGTAAAAATTATAATGTTGTTCAAATTACTGATATTCCAAGGCAGGCAGTTATTAAAGTTGGTGACACTATTATTACTGGTGGAAAATCTGCAATTTTCCCAGAAGGTATAAAAGTTGGAGTTGTTAAAAACTTTAAGTTTGAAAACAATCAATATAAAGAAATTAATGTTTCTCTATTTAATGATATGAGTGCATTAAGCTATGTTCAAGTAATTATTAATTATCAAAAAAACGAACAAAAAAAAATAGAACAAAACAACTTTGATGAATAACGTAGTTTTTAAAAATATGGTTCGGTTTATTTTACTTGTTTTATTTCAAGTATTAGTTTTTAATCATATTAATTTTTTTGGGCACATTAATCCGTTAATCTATATAACTTGGGTGGTTTTATTTCCTATTAAAAAAAATAAAAATTTACTATTACTTTCAAGTTTTTTTCTAGGTATTTTAATTGATGCTTTTTCAGATTCAGGTGGAATTTATACCGCAGCTATTTTATTTATAGCCTATTATAGACTTCCTATTTTAGAAATGGTATTACGGAAAACCGATTTTGATTATGTGCTTTTTAATATAAGAAATATTCCCATTAACAAATTGTTATTATATATAACTATTTTGACTTTATTAGATACTTTTATTGTATTTTTATTAGACTACTTTAGTTTATCTGATATAGGTATAATTATTTCTAACACTATTTTAACAAGTATATTTACCATATTACTCAGTTTTTTTGGAATTTTATTATTTACTAAAAAAAATAAATGAAACGAAAAGGACTTTTATATTTCTCCATTATTTTAATTGGATGTGTATTTTTAATCAGGCTTTTTTACTTACAAGTTTTAGATAATGCGTACCACAATCCGATAAAAAATAATTCTGCCGTAAAGGTAAAATACAGTTACCCTGAACGAGGTTACATTTATGATAGAAATGGTGTATTGCTAGTTGCCAACCAATTATCTTATGACATTATGGTAATTCCAAGAGAAGTTAAACCATTGGATACCATTGAATTCTGTAGCTTATTAAAAATCACTAAAAAAGATTTTATAAAAAAATTAAATCGAGCAAAACACTATTCTACCAGAATTCCATCAACATTTTTAGCTCAAGTATCCAAAAATGACTATGCTTATTTACAGGAAAAAATGTATAAGTTTAAAGGTTTTTATATTCAAAAAAGATCACTTAGAGAATATCCTATAAATTCTGCTCCAAATGTTTTGGGTTACATAAGTGAAGTAAATGAAAACATAATTAAAAAGAAATCTTATTACCAACTTGGTGAATTAATTGGAACTGCTGGCGTTGAAAAAACCTATGAAAACGTATTAAGAGGCACAAAAGGAGTTCAATTTATACAACGCAACCGATTTAATAAAGAAGTAGGATCTTATAAAAACGGAATTTATGATACTTTACCTATTCCAGGTAAAGACATTAATATTACTATAGACACCAAACTTCAACAATACGGTGAGGCTCTAATGAAAAATAAAAGAGGAGGAATTGTTGCCATTGAACCAGCAACTGGTGAAATTTTAGCTTTAGTATCTTCACCAACTTATAATCCTAATTTAATGGTTGGCAGAGATCGATCTAAATATTTTACAAAGCTATATTTAGACACTATAAATAAACCATTGTTAGATAGAGGTTTGCAGGCGTTATATCCACCGGGTTCTCCGTTTAAAATTATGATAGCTTTGGCAGGATTACAAGAAGGAGTAATTACTCCTGCCTCAACAGTACGTTGTTTTGGTGGTTACCGTTATGGTAACAGAAAAAATGCTTTTATGAGTTGCCATTGTAGCACCCATGGATCTCCAGTAAATTTAGATAAGGCAATTTATAGATCCTGTAATACTTATTTTGCCACAACATATCGAAAAATAATAGAAAAATACCCAACTTCAGCAGAAGGCATGGATGCATGGAATAAAGATATAACCAGTTTTGGCTTAGGAAAATTTTTAAATAATGATTTATCCGTTGGAAAAAGAGGATTGATTCCAAATGGAAATTATTACAATAAATGGTATCCAAATGTTCGTTGGACAGCAACTTATAATATTTCTAATGCTATTGGGCAAGGTGAAATTTTAACTACTCCAATTCAATTAGCAAATATGACTGCTGCTGTTGCAAATCGTGGATTTTATTATACACCACATATTATAAAAAAAATACAAGGAACAACAATTCCAGAAAAATTTAAAAAAATTCATAAAACAGCTATTGATAAAAAATATTTTGAGCCAGTAATTAATGGCTTATTTAATGTTTTTGAAAAAAAACACGGCACAGCACATTCTTCAAGGGTAAACGGAATTGAAATTTGCGGAAAAACAGGTACTTCTCAAAATCCACATGGACAAGACCACTCTATTTTTATAGCATTTGCACCTAAAGACAATCCAAAAATTGCAATTGCAGTTTTTGTGGAAAATGGTTATTGGGGATCACGTTGGGCTGGTCCAATTGCTACCTTAATGATAGAAAAATATTTAAAAGGAAAAACAAGTCGCCCTTATCTAGAAAATAGAATGTTAACTGGAAGTTTGCAAGATGAGTATGACAAGCAACTAATTGAAGAAGAAAATGAGAAATAGAACTAACAATATTTTTTACGGAATAGATTGGGTTTTAGTACTGCTTTACTTAGCACTCATTTTTTTAGGCTGGTTAAACATTTATGCAGCTTCTGTTTCCGAAAATCATACTAGTTTAATAAATTTTTCCACTGAATACGGAAAACAACTGATTTGGATTGGCTTAAGTTTTCCTTTAATAATTTTAATATTAATTTTTGATGCTAAATTTTATACTAAATATGCCTCTTTAATCTATTTAGGTAGCTTATTATCCCTAATTGGTTTATTTATACTAGGAAAAAATATAAATGGAGCAACTTCATGGTACAGTATTGGTGGAATTAGCATTCAACCTTCAGAATTTGCAAAAGCAGCTACAGCGTTGGCTATTGCAAAATTAGTGAGTGACAAACAGTTCAATTTAAAAAAGCTCAACACTCAATTTCAAGCATTTTTAATTTTGTTTTTACCAGCCATTTTAATTACCCTTCAACCCGATCCTGGTTCTGCTTTAGTATATACAGCTTTTATATTTGTTTTATACAGAGAAGGATTACCTCTTTATTACGTTTTATTAGGTTTTATTTCTGCTACACTTTTTGTAATTACACTCTATTTTGGATATAAATTAACATTATTAGCTTCTCTGATTGTATTTTCTATCATTATTTTATATTTTGTTTTCTACAGAACTAAAGCTTTAAAAAGAGGTTGGCTCCGTTTAGTAGGTATTTATTTAATTGCCATTTTTTATATTTTTAGTGTTGATTTTGTTTTTAATCATGTTTTTGAACAACGACATAGAGATCGGTTTAATATTCTTTTAGGAAAAACTACCGATATAAAAAGTATTGGATATAACACTAACCAATCGGTTACTACAATTGCATCTGGCGGCTTTTTTGGTAAAGGATTTTTGCAAGGTGAACGCACCCAAGGAAATTTTGTACCAGAACAACAAACCGATTATATTTTTAGTACGGTTGGTGAAGAATGGGGTTTTGTAGGAAGTGCTACAGTAATTCTCTTATTTGTAGTATTTTGTTTAAGAATTATTCATATTGCTGAACGACAAAAATCAAAATTCAGCAGAATTTATGGGTACAGCATTGCCTCTATATTTTTTATGCATTTCACTATAAATATAGGAATGGTAACAGGCTTGTTACCTACAATTGGAATTCCACTACCATTTTTTAGTTACGGAGGGTCTGCTCTTTGGGGATTTACCGTTTTGTTATTTATTTTTATAAGATTAGATGCTAACCGAACCAACGAATGGTGATTATATAGTACAAAAAAAGCATCCCTAATTTAGGATGCTAATTATTTTATTAAAGTAGAAAGTGCTACTAAAGTGCAGCTACAAACTTCGCTAATTTAGATTTAACATTACTCGCTTTATTTTTGTGAATAACATTATTTTTAGCTAGCTTATCAAGCATTGCAACTACTTTTGGAAATAATTCCTCAGCTTCTTTCTTTTCAGTTAAAGCACGTAAATTTCTAACAGCATTACGTGTAGTTTTATGCTGATATTTGTTTCTAAGTTGCTTAACTCTATTACTTCTAATTCTTTTTAATGCTGACTTGTGATTTGCCATTTTAAATTTTTTATAAATTTTGTAGTCCGTAGGGGAATCGAACCCCTGTTACCAGGATGAAAACCTGGCGTCCTAACCCCTAGACGAACGGACCATTGTTAAACTATTACTTTTATTTCGTTATAGCGGATGCAAAAATACAACTATTTTTTATTCTGCAAAACTTTTTAAAATAAAATTAATATGCTTTTGCAAATAAAACTCTTTGCTCTGATTTTTCACCAGAAAATACACACTTTCCTTCTTCTTTTTTATTATTTAAAGGAATACATCTAATAGTTGCTTTGGTAAGCTCTTTTATTTTTTCTTCTGTTTCATCTGTACCATCCCAATGTGCAGAAACAAAGCCGCCTTTAGTATTTAAAACTTCTTTTAACTCTTCAAAAGTTTCTACTTCTGTAATATGAGTATCTCTATAGTTTAATGCTTTATCAAATAAATTTTGTTGAATTTCTTCTAAAGTTGTTACAATATAATTTTCTATATTTTCTTGTGAAATAGTGTTTTTTTCTAATGTATCTCTTCTAGCTACTTCAATAGTGCCATTTTCTAAATCGCGTGGACCTATTGCCAAACGCAAAGGAACACCTTTCAATTCATACTCCGCAAATTTCCACCCAGGTTTAAAAGAAGTTCTATCATCAAATTTTACTGACACTCCAAGTTTTCTTAATTTTTTAACAATTTTATCAACCCTTTCAGAAATTAAATTTAATTCTTCTTCCGTTCTATGAATTGGAATTATTACGACTTGTATAGGTGCCAAATTTGGAGGCAATACCAAACCCAAATCGTCAGAATGCGTCATAACTAATGCTCCCATTAATCTTGTAGAAACTCCCCAAGAGGTTGCCCAAACATATTCTCGTTTTCCTTCTTTTGAAGTAAACTTAACATCAAAAGCTTTGGCAAAATTTTGTCCTAAAAAATGTGAAGTTCCTGCTTGTAACGCTTTCCCATCCTGCATTAAACCTTCAATGCAGTACGTATCAATAGCTCCAGCAAAACGCTCACTTTCAGATTTCACCCCTTTTATTACTGGCATTGCCATATAATTTTGAGCAAAATCAGCATAAATATCTAAAATGGTTTTAGCTTCTTTTACTGCTTCAATTTTAGTCGCATGTGCCGTATGACCTTCTTGCCATAAAAATTCTGTTGTTCTTAAAAACAATCTCGTTCTCATTTCCCAACGGACTACATTTGCCCATTGATTTATAAGTAAAGGTAAATCTCTATAAGATTGAATCCATTTTCTATAAGTATTCCAAATAATAGTTTCAGAAGTTGGCCTAATTATAAGTTCTTCTTCTAACTTAGCTTCTGGGTCAACAATAATTCCACTACCATCTTCTGCATTTTTTAATCGATAATGGGTTACTACCGCACATTCTTTAGCAAATCCTTCTACATGAGCAGCTTCTTTACTTAAATATGATTTTGGTATAAGTAATGGAAAATACGCATTTTCATGTCCTGTTTCTTTAAACTTCTTATCTAATTCCGCTTGCATTTTTTCCCAAATTGCATAACCGTAAGGTTTTATTACCATACAGCCTCTTACTCCTGAATTTTCGGCTAAACCTGCTTTTACTACAAGTTCATTATACCATTTGGAATAGTCTGTTTCTCTAGTTGTTAATTTCTTACTCATAATTAAAGTTTGGCATAAATATTGCAACTTTTTTATCAAAAAGTACTAATTTTGACAAAACTAATTCTTTTTTGATTGTTCAACAATAAAAAACTAAACAGATTATGAAAGTTTTAAAATATATTAACAAAAAAGGCTCTAAAATTAGCTTACTAGCTATTTTAACACTGAGCTTAATTTCTTGTGGCACTTATCAAAGTGCGTACAATACAGATGATGATGGCATTTATGCTTCTGACAATCAACAACAAGAAGTAGTAGTTATTGAAAATAATAATTCTAATTTTGATCAAAATTATTTTTCTCGCCAACTAGAAGATATGAAAGATGTTGATGAAAATGATTCTTTCACCAATATAGATGATTATGTTTCTGATGCTAATGTAGATAAGTATCAAAATGATTCTATTGAAAATTTGGATAATGCTCCTTGGGAATATTCAAAAAACGTAACCGTAACTATTGATAATGGTTATTATGGTTATAATAATTATTGGTATAATCCTTTCTATTATAATTATTATAACTACTACCCATATTATTACGATTATTACAACAATTTTTATCCAAGCTATGGATATCCTTATTATAGTTATAATCCATTTTATTACGAGTATTATGGCTATTATGGAAATGGATTTTATGGAAATTACTATTCTCCATACTATAATTATTACTCACCATATTACAATAATTACAGATACAATAGATATTATAGACAATATGACAGTTATGGTAAACGAACCGCTTACAATACTCATAGAAGAAACTTATCAAGAAGTACTTCTATAAGGAACAATTCTACAAATAGATATTCTACCAATAAGCGTAGAACAACAACTTCTACAAGAAGAAACTCTACAAACGCTGTAAATAGAACTTATAGAAATTCTAATGGTTCTAATAGAAATAGACAAATAAATCGTCAACCAACAAGAAGTTATAATAACACTATCAGAAGAAGTCAAAGTCCTAATAGTAGCCCAAGAAGGTCTGTAACTAAGACTAGAAGAAATATGGCTCATAATTATTACCCATCTTCTGAGCGTAATAACCCAAGATATTACACAAGAACTAATTCAAGGAAAGTTAAAGAAAATCCAAAAAGTACAGTAAGAAAGAGTTATTCTTCAAATAATAAAAAAAGAAGAAGTACTAATTATAATTACACAAATACAAAAAAAAGGTCTAGTTCAAATAACACTTCTTATAATAGACCGACAAGAAGTTACTCAAACAGTAGTAGCAACCAAAGAAGTTATTCAAGACCTTCAGCCTCTGCAAGGTCATCATCCTCAAGTAATAATTCATCTAGAAGAAGTAATAGAAGAAATTAAAAAAACACAATCATGAAAAAATTATTTTTAATAGCAATGTTAAGCATTGCCTACATAACCACGGCTCAAACTTTAAGTTATAATGATATTGGAGTATTGTTTTCACACGAAAACACAAACGGAACAGCACGTTTTAATGCAATGAGCGGAGCCTTTGGAGCTTTAGGTGGAGATATTTCAGCAATGGATATTAACCCTGCCGGAGCGGCTGTTTTTTTAAAAAGTGAATTTGCAGTTTCGTTAAACAACAGAAATACGCAATTAAACGCTAATTATTACGGAAACAATGAACAAACGGAAAATGATTACACTAATCTTTCACAAGCTGGTGGCGTTTTTGTGTTTAGAAATTTTCAGGGAAATCAAGGTTGGCAAAATGTAGCTATTGGATTTAATTATAGCATTTCTAACGATTTTGAAAATCAGTGGTTTGCAAATGGCAATAGTGGCTTTGCACCAATCACAGATTTATATGATAATAATCCTGTTGTTTACGGAAATTCTGACGGTCAACATATTGAAAATTATACTAGTGGAAAAACCGATAAATACACGTTTTCTATCGCTTCAGAATATAATGATAACTTATATTTAGGAGCCGCAATAAGTACTTACAATGTAAATTATTATCAAAATGTACTTATTGAAGAGTATAATAATGATGGAAGCGGTAATACTTTTGACGTATCGCAAACCCAAGAATTAAGCACTTATGGTGATGGATTCTCATTTAATTTAGGTTTAATTTCAAAACTAAATGAAAATGTCAGATTAGGTTTGGCTTATCAATCTCCTATTTGGTACACTTTATCGGAAGATTCTATAGATTATGACGTAAGTATTTATGAAAATGATATTAATACAATTAATGATTATTCTGGCGATAATGCTTTTGATTATAAACTTAGAACACCAAGTAAATTAACAGGAAGTTTTGCTTATATTTTTGATAAACAAGGATTAATAAGTGTAGATTATAGTTATAAAAATTACAGCAACATAACACTTACCAATGCCAATTTTTCAGATGAAAATCAAGCTTTTAATACAGATTTGAAAGGCGTTGGAGAATTGAGAATTGGTACCGAATGGCGTTTTGATAATATTTCTTTAAGAGGTGGTTATCATATAGAAAAAAGTCCTTATAAAAATGCGTTGAGTTCTGATAATATTGACGGTTTTTCATTAGGAGCAGGATTTAAGTTTAAAGGTGGAAACTTTGATGTTGCCTATCAAAAATCAAGTTACACAGCACCATACAATGTTTATCCTCAATACAACCAAGTTGATGCTACAAACTTAAATATTGACAATTCTAAACTAACGGCAACCTTAGTTTTAAATCTTTAACTTTAACTCGTTGTGCATTTTGATAAAATTTCGTCAATTCCTTTAGATTAGCAAACTGATAAAAACATTTAAATTTGTTAAAAGAAAAAGAATGGGGTGAACTAGGTCAGTTCGTAGTTTTTGATAACTAACACTCGTATTAGTCCC
>NZ_JAKIUR010000083.1 GCF_021647475.1 Lutibacter sp. | reverse complement strand
GTCTTGTTTTCTTGTAATAATGTTTCTATTACAACACGTTCTTTTAACGTTAATCGTACATATTTATTTACTTTCATACAACAAATCTAAGATTATGATTTGTTGCGTTAAGTTCTTGAATTCAGGGGTTCTATTTTCTTTCAAAGATAAAAAAGAATTCTCTTTTTTGTCGTGGTTTTATGGAGTTATGACTTTTTTCTAAAGTTTTTATTGTGAAAATTTTAGAAAATAAGGTTAAATATTCCTCTTTACAACCTCCAAAAGGAGGACCAGATTTAGTTAATTCAAAATCGAATAATAAACCAACTAATTTTCCTCCATAATTTAATAAACTATTCATTTTAGAAACATAATTACTTCTTAAATTAAGGTTTAATGCACAAAAAAAAGTTTGTTCAATTATTAAATCATAAGTTTTTGTATGCTCAAAAAAATCTTGATTAATCAAATTTTCTTTTGGAAAATCTGGTATTTTAGAAGCTAAATTTTCTAAAGGAGTTTTTGCAATATCTACCACCGTTATATTTTTAAATCCTTGGTGATACAAATATTCTACTTCGTGACCATTACCGGCACCTGGAATTAAAATACTTATTTTTTTATCTTTTAACTGATTAATATAAAATTTAATAGGGGTGGAGACATAGCCAATATCCCAACCTGTTTTATTTTCTTTGTATTTGTTTTCCCAATACGTTTTATCAAATTTCATTTTAAATATTTAGAGCGATTTAATTAAGCCTCCATCAATAGGGATATTAATTCCTGTAATGTAAGAAGCATAATCTGAAGCTAAAAAACTTACTAAATAACCAAATTCTTCAGGATTTCCAAGCCGTTTCATAGGAATAGATGTTGTCAAATTTTTTAAAATAGTTTCAGATGAAACTCTTTTTTCTTTTGCTTGTAAATTATTTAATCCCTTAATTCGTTCTGTATCAAAAATGCCCGTTAAAATATTATTAACCGTTATTCCATATTCAGCAACACCTAATGAAAGTGTTTTAGCCCAAGTGGTTACTGCAGCTCTTATAGTATTTGACAATACCAAATGCTCTAAAGGTTCTTTTACCGTTAAAGAAGTAGCGTTAATTATTCTTCCAAAATGATTTTTTTTCATGCTATCCAAAGCTAACATTGTGGTGTAAACTACGGATTTAAATAATAAATCAAAAGCTTGTTGATATTCATCAATACTTTTTTCAAATACATTTCCACCTTTTGGACCGTTGGTATTATTCACTAAAATATCAATAGTATTTGAATTAAAATAGTTGGTAATAATCTTTTTATACGTTTTAAAATCATTAAAATCAACCACTAAAATTTGATGATTCTGATTAAAATCTACATTTAATTCCTTTTTTACAAGTTCAAGTTTTTCTTTATTTCTAGCCATTAAAGTTACTTCTGCACCACAATTTGCTAACTGTAAAGCAATTGCCTTTCCCAATCCTTGGGTGCTTCCACCCACTAATGCTTTTTTATTTTTTAAATTAATCCTCATTGGTATAATTTTCTAAATCTCTTCTATCTTTTTTTGTAGGTCTGCCAACTCCTTTTTTACGGTAATAATCTTTTGAATATTTTAGTAGCTCAAATTTCTCAAATTCTTCAGTAGGAGTAATGTCTTTTCTAAAAATATCAACTAGTTTTGCTCCAATGCGGTTTTTAGGAATATCAAGTACTTCAATTTGATAATTTATTTGATTTTTCCTTATTATTAATTTATCGCCATTAAAAACAAGTTTTGACGGTTTAATTGTAGCATCATTAATTTTAATATGTCCTTTTTTGCAGGCTTCTGTAGCTATATTTCTAGTTTTATAATAGCGTATGCACCACAAATATTTATCAATTCTCATATAATAAAGTTAAATTTTACTTTTACCTTTCGTCAAAGATAGGAAAATAGTATCTTGCGACCTCTAAAAATTAGAATGAATGAATATCAAAAACTTACTAATAGTTATTACAGTTGGAACGCTTCTTTTTGCTTGTAATAAAAAAGATAATAATACTTCAACTTTTGATGCAGCACAGCAATCTATTGATGATGATGCTACTCTTATTGAATATTTACAAACGCATTATTTAAATGATACTGATGGTGGAATTTGGACCATTACTAATGGTGAAACTCCGTTGATGGATAACGTTGAGGTACAAAACATTACAAAAAACGATATTGCTTATAAATTATATTATTTAAAAGAAGTTGAAGGTGTTGGTGCTGCTCCAACAAGAGCCGACTCTGTATTAGTCACTTATACAGGTATGTTATTAGATAGCACTGTTTTTGATTCAAGAAGCCGAATTACATGGCTTTCATTAACTCAAGTTATTGATGGTTGGAGTTATGGATTTACTAATTTTAAAGGAGGTACTAAAGTTATAAATCCTGATGAATCTTTCTATTATGAAAATTATGGAAAAGGTATATTATTTATTCCTTCAGGTTTGGCTTATGGAAATATTATTCAAGCTGTTATACCAAAAAATTCTCCGTTAATATTTCAAATAACTTTACAAGATGTTAACCAATCAGATGATGACAATGATACTGTTTTATCAAAGGATGAAGACATTGATCACGATGGAAATGTTAAAAATGATGATACTGATGGTGATGGTATTGCTAATTATTTAGATGTGGATGATGATAATGATGGAATTTTAACCAAAAATGAAGATGCAAATGGTGATGGAAATCCCATGAATGACGATACTGATCAAGATGGTATACCTGATTATTTAGACGCAGATAGTTAAAAAAATATTAAAAGAAAAAAAAGCCGTTCAGTAGTTAATTGAACGGCTTTTTTATGAAATATAACTATTTTTATTGTTTCTTATTTGATAATCTATAAGATAGATTAAAAATAATTTGATCAGGTCTTGAATCTAGCGTAAATATATTACCCGCATTAGTCCAATTAGCTTCATTTTTACTTAAACCTCTTTCATATCTAACATCAAGTCCTAATTTACCAAGCTCAATAGATGCACCAATATTTAATCCAACAGTAAAATTGTTTTTAATACTTTCATATTTTAAACCTTTAAAATTGTTATCTAAAACATATTGAAAAGCAGGTCCTGCAAATACGTTTAACGGTCCAATAACTTTAAAACCAACTAAAACAGGAAGATCTAATTTTGAAAGTTTATAATCGGTTGATTGTGAATTCAATTGGTATTCACTAGTTGTTTTTGTATAAACTAACTCTGGTCTGATATAAATCATTCCAAGATCTAGTTTGCCGTAAAAACCAATATTAAAACTAGATTTTCCAGCTCCTTTATTATTAATTATAGTTTGAGTATCACTAATAATTTCGGAAAATTCCCCATTTGAATTATAGCCTAAACCAGCTTTAATACCAAAACCACTTTGGGCGTTTGAGATAAAAAATGTCACTAAAAATACGATTGAAAATAATACAATTCTTTTTTTCATAAATTTATAATTTTTGATTATACCTTTATAAACGGAATTGTTGTAGTTTTATTTTCTTAAAATTACTTTAGTAACTGCCTTAACTATTGCTTTATCATTTAACCCATATTTTTCCATTAATTGTTCTGGAGTTCCAGATTCTCCAAAACTATCATTTACAGCAACAAATTCTTGGGGCACAGGATTTTCTTCTACTAAAATTCTTGCAATACTTTCACCTAAACCACCTAATTTATTGTGTTCTTCTGCGGTAACCATACAACCTGTTTTAGCTACAGATTTTAAAATAGCATTTTTATCTAATGGTTTAATAGTATGAATATTAATAACTTCTGCACTTATTCCTAATTTTTCAAGCTCTTCTGATGCTTGTAAAGCTTCCCAAACTAAATGTCCAGTTGCAACTATTGTAACATCTTTTCCTTCAGTTAATTGAATGGCTTTTCCTATTTCAAACTTTTCATTTTCAGGCATAAAAACAGGAACTTTAGGCCTTCCAAAACGTAAATAAACTGGACCAACATAGTCGGCAATAGCTATTGTTGCAGCTTTGGTTTGGTTATAATCACAGGTGTTAATTACTGTCATTCCTGGCAACATTTTCATTAAGCCAATATCTTCTAATATTTGGTGTGTTGCACCATCTTCACCTAATGTTAAACCTGCGTGAGAAGCACATATTTTTACATTTTTATTTGAATAAGCAATCGACTGACGGATTTGATCGTACACTCTTCCTGTTGAAAAGTTAGCGAAAGTACCAGTAAAAGGAATTTTCCCTCCAATGGTTAATCCTGCTGCAATTCCCATCATATTTGCTTCTGCAATACCAATTTGAAAAAAACGATCAGGATGATTTTCAATAAATTTTTCCATTTTTAAGGAACCCACCAAATCTGCACAAAGTGCTACAACATTTTTATTGGAATCTCCTAATTCTGCTAATCCAGCTCCAAATCCAGAGCGAGTATCTTTTTTCTCGGTAAACGTATATTTTTTCATGTATATATTTATTAAAAATCGGTCAAAATTAAGCTATTTAATACTAAGAAACTACAATTTAATTAATTCTTCATAAAGTTTATCAATAGGCAAACCCATTACATTAAAATAACTACCTTCTAATTTGGTTACACCAATAAATCCAATCCATTCCTGAATTCCGTAAGCACCTGCTTTATCAAGCGGTTGGTATTTTTTTACATAATAATTTATTTCATCATTAGTTAAAGTTTTAAAATAAACTTTAGTTACAGATGAAAATACCTTTTCAATATTACTAGTTTTAATACAAACTGATGTTATTACTTCGTGCATTTTACTAGATAATAATTTCAACATTTTAACGGCTTCTTCGGTGTTTTTTGGTTTTTCTAATGAAGCGTTTTCCAACCAAACAATAGTATCTGCGGCAATAATAATTTTATTTTTTGTCAATTGATTATCAAAAGGTTGAGCTTTTAATTTAGCCAAAAAATCTGTTATTTCTACTCTTTTCAATTCAGATGGATAATGCTCATTTATATGTTTTACTTCAACCGTAAAAGGAATATTCAATTCTCTAAATATTTCTTGTCTTCTAGGTGAAGAAGAAGCAAGTATGATATTATAATTTTTAAATTTATTGGCTAACATTATTTCTTTATTAGTGAAATTATTAAAATAGAATTAATTCCTAAAAACATTATTATTTTTAGAAGTAAACTTAGATTATAGATTTTTTTATAAGACTTTAATTTCCATAATTTAAATGAAACATAAATTAATGGAACAAGGCAAGTTACTGTTAAATAACTTGTTAAAAAAATATAATAAACATCTAAATTTAATATGATAAGTAAGAGTATAAAAACAGGAATTAGAGTCAAAATTGCACTTAATTTTAAAATTCTATTAATTCCAAATACAATTGGTAAGGTTTTCATCTTTAATGCATAATCACCTTTTATATCTTCTATATCTTTAACTAGTTCTCTAGATAAATTAATGAAAAATGAAAATATTGAAAGGGTGTAAATAATTATAATGGTATCAATTTGATTTAGACTTTTTACTTGATAATTAATATCTAAAATAGCTAATAAAATTATACTAAAAGCAATTAAAAAAGCGACTAAAAAATTACCAATAAATGGTTTTGATTTTAAGTGTTTTGCATACCAATATAATAGGAGTGAAGTTCCTGCAAAAATAAAAACAATTAAAGGGTTATTTACACTTAATGAAAAAATAAGTCCTGTTAAAATTCCAGCTAGATTTATTCCAATATACCACTTTTTAGCATTACTAACGGATAAATATTTACCTATAATAATAGCATTTGGTTTATTTATTTTGTCAGTATTTATATCATAAATATCATTAATAATGTAACCTGTAGCGGTTATTAATACAATAGATAGCCATAATTCTAAAAATTGAAGAATATTTAATTTGGTAACCGTATTTAAACTAGGAAATAATAAAAATTTAATTAAGAAAAACACATAAGTTATTAGCAGCAAATTTCTCCAACGAATTAACCTAAAAAAAGTTGCTAAATTCATATTTACTAGTTGAAATTCTTTTTTAATCGAGAAAGGTTAATTTTGTTTTCACGATCTTTAATAGCTTCTCTTTTGTCGTAGTTTTTCTTTCCTTTACATAAAGCAATTTCTAATTTAGCCCAGCCTTTATCCGTTAAAAACAGTTTAAGAGGAACAATAGTTAAACCAACATTTTGGACTTCTTTTTGTAATTTTTTAAGCTCATTTTTATTTAATAATAACTTACGCTCACTTTTTGGCTTATGGTTGTATGAATGTCCATATAAATATTCCTCAATAAACATATTAATTACAAATAATTCACCATTTTCGCTAAACTCACAGAAACTTTCAGTAATCCTGGCTTTACTTTCTCTAATCGATTTTATTTCGGTACCTGTCAGCTGAATTCCAGCGATATATTTATCCAGAATTTCATATTCAAATCTGGCTTTTTTATTTTTGATATTTATTTTCTTTTGCATAATGACAAAGGTACTATAAATTTATTTTTACAAATAAGATAAAAATATCTTTTAATGATAAATATCATCTAATTATTACTATTTACAGATTATGTTTGCCCAATATTTTAACTAAAATACTATTTATGAAAAAACTATTATTATCATTAGTAATGATTTCATTACTTTCAGAAATTACCTTTTCGCAAGAAAAAGTAGAAAATCAAGGATTTAAAGGTGCTTGGTGGGGCTTAATGTCGGCAAGTTACAATAAAACAGAAGGGTCAGCTGCCGTTTATACTATTTTACCTGCAGTTGGTACATTTGTTTCTGCAGATGTTACAATTGGAGCTGCTTTAGGTTACACTAATGCACTTAGCCAAGATGTTTTTATAGTTAAACCATTAGCAAGAAAATATTTTGGAGTTTCTGATAAGTTTTTCCTTTTTATTGAAGGAAATGTGCCATTACTTTTTGGAGAAAATTTTAATGCTTATGGGTTCAATATAGAACCAGGAATTGATTATTTTATTGGTGGAAAATGGACTATTGAAGCTAAATTTGGAAGATTTGGATATAACGTATTTAATCCAGATGGAGGTAGTTCCGTTGGAACTACAACTTTTGGTTTTAATATGTTTGATTCTCAAACTCAAGAAGGTTTAGGAGCAGGTCTTTCATTTGGATTGAAGTACTTATTCTAAACTAATATAAATTAGTTCCCATACAAAAAAACCACTTTTTAGTGGTTTTTTTGTTAATCAAAACTTAACAAAACTGAAGTTTTAGAATTTCTTGTTACCGTAACTATGTATAAATTTGAATTGATAGCATCATCAATTTCAGGATATTTATTTTCTTCTAAAATTTTATTTACAAAAAATGGAGTAGTGTTGCTATGACCAACAATTAAAACCATTTTTCCTATTGTATTCTTTTTAAAATCTTCAGCATATAAATTAAAAGGATTGTAAAACTCAATGGTTACGTTATTAGCAATTGCAGTAGGTTTAGCCGTTTGTATTGCTCGTTTAAAGTTGGTAGCATACACTTTATCAAATTTCACATTCTTAAATGTATTTGCCCATTTTTCAGCCCTTTGTAAACCTATTTTTGTTAATTCTGGATCTTTATTACTAGCGTTGGTTCTATTTTTTTCTGCATGTCTAATTAAATAGTACGTAGTAACTTTATTGTCTTTTGATTGTGAATTCATAGTTAAAATACCGTTTATACTAAAAAATAAAATTAATAAATACTTCATAATTTTAAGTTGTTTTTATGCTAAAATACACAAAAAAACTCCTTTCAATTTTAACTGAAAGGAGCTTGCCAGGGCAAACTCACACTTTTATTTTCAATATCCTTAATAAATAGTCTTCATCCCAAGCCGCTTTGAGTCTTTTGCTTTTAACCGACAGTTTTTTAGTTTGTTCATTTTTCAGGAGGTTCAAGGCTAT
>NZ_JAKIUR010000082.1 GCF_021647475.1 Lutibacter sp. | reverse complement strand
TGGAAAATTTAACAGATTGGTTGCATAATATGGTAAATCAAATGACTCCAAAAACCATTAAATCAATCACTGGAAATCATCACTATATAAATGCTTTTAATGCGATATTATAAAATTAAATTGGTATTAGAAGGTATTTGGGCTTTAGTTTCAATAATAGGTTTGCTAAAATATTTTAAAATCCTATAAATCAGATAGGTAATTACTTTCCGATACAAAAATTAGCAAAAATATTTCCAAGTAAATCTTCTGTAGTAACTTCACCAGTTATTAAACCTAAATTGTGTAAGGCTTCATGAATGTCAATAGCCAATAAATCAGAGCTAATATTTTCATTTATTCCCTTTTGTACATCATTTATGGCAATAAAGGCATTGTTTAATGCTTCAAAATGACGCGAGTTACTAACAATAGTTTCATTATTACTTAATGCTCCGGTATTTGATAAATTTATTAATTTAATAATTAATTCATCAATTCCTTTTTTTTGTTTTGCCGCAATAAATAAAAGCTCAAAACTTTTAAATATTTTCTTTGTTTCTTCTATTATTTTACTAGAGGCTAAATCTACTTTGTTTGCAATCAGCAATATTTTTTTATTAGGATGTTTCGTTTTAATTTTCTCAATTTCAATTAATAAGCTGTTTAAATCTATTTTTTTATTTTTAATTGATTCTAAATCGAATAAATAGATAACTAGTTGAGCTTGTTCAATCTTCTCAAAAGTTTTTTGAATACCAATGTTTTCAATAAAATCTTGTGTAGTTCTAATTCCTGCCGTGTCAATAAATCTATAAGTTACACCTGCAATAATTAGCTCATCTTCTATAGCATCTCTGGTAGTGCCAGCAATATGACTTACAATAGCTTTTTCTTCATTTAAAAGTGTATTTAATAACGTTGATTTTCCAACATTTGGTTCGCCTACAATAGCTACAGGAATACCATTTTTAAGCACATTTCCTACAGCAAATGAATCAATTAGTTTTTTAAGAATTTTGTTGATTTTATTAACTAAATTGGTGAATTCTGTTCTATCGGCAAAGGCAACATCTTCTTCTGCAAAATCGAGCTCTAATTCTATTAAACTTGCAAAATTTATTAATTGATTTCGTAAATTTTCTATTTCATTACTAAATCCACCACGCATTTGTTGCAGTGCAACTTTATGAGAAGCTTCTGAGTTTGAGGCTATTAAATCGGCTACAGCTTCTGCCTGACTTAAGTCCATTTTTCCATTTAAAAAAGCACGTAAAGTAAATTCTCCAGGATTTGCATTTCTTACGCTATTTTTAATGAATAATTGTATAATTTTTTGTTGAATATATACTGAGCCATGGCAATTTATTTCTACTACATTTTCGCCAGTATAAGATTTAGGATTTTTGAAGATAGATACTAAAACTTCATCAATAATATGATTATTATCTACGATGTTTCCTAAGTGAATGGTATGAGATTTCATTTTAGTTAAATCTTTCTTTCCAAATTTTGATTGGAAAAAGCTATTAACTATTTCAATTGATTTTTCACCAGACAATCTAATAACCGCAATTGCTCCAACACCCGATGAAGTAGCTAAAGCAATTATAGTATCATTATTATTCATTTCTTATTTTATTGCAAAAATACAAATTGTTTAGCCGTGAATGGATTCTTTATTTCCTAAATTTTTCATGAGTTCAGCTTCAAATTTCAATAATTCTTGCCATTTTTTATCTACTTCTGAACGTTCTCCATATTTCCTTGCAAAGTTTAAAAATAGACTATAATGATTTGCTTCTGAAACCATTAAATCTCTATAAAATTTAGCTAAGTTTTTATCTTCCAAGTTTTCTGATAACAATCTAAATCGTTCGCAACTACGAGCTTCTATTAAAGCGGCATATAATAATCTATGTACTAATTGTGTGGTTCTACTTCCTCCTTTTGGGAAAAACTTTATAATCTTATTTACATACCCATCTTTTCGATCTCTTCCTAGGCTAATTCCTTTAACTTGTAACTTATCATGTACTAATTTAAAATGACTCATTTCTTCTTTTACAATATTAACCATTTCATCAGCTAAATCTGAATATTCAGGAAAGCTCATAATTAATGAGTTTGCAGTTGCTGCTGCTTTAAGTTCACAATGAGCATGATCAATTAAAATTTCATTAATATTTTTTTCTGCAATGTTAGCCCATCTTGGGTCTGTAGGAAGTTTTAAACCTAGCATTAGTTATCGAATTTATATTTAAGTTTTTGCAAGCTTTCATCAGCACCCACTAAGGTAATTACGTCTCCTAATCGTAACCTTGTGTAGCCGTGTGATACTAACAATTGTCCTTTTCGTTTTACTGAGAGTACTAAAACATCTGATGGTAAACGCAAATCGCGTAAGCGAATTCCATGAATGTCTTTATTTCTTATTTCTATATCAATTGAATCTTGGCCAGCATCCATTCCTAATAATAATGAAGTTGCATTTGGTGACCGAACAAAGTGATCTAATAAACTTACCATTGCTGTTGCAGGATTAATTATTAAAGTTCCAAGTTTATGAAATTTTTCAAAGTGATTTCTGTCATTTAACCTGACAATAACCACTTTAGTACCAATATTTTCATAAATATAGGTTGCGATTTCTAAATTTTCTTCATCAGAAAGCAATAATACAATTGATTCATAAAGTTTTAAATTTATTTTTTCTAACTCTTTTATTGAAAGTGATTTTAAACAAATTAGGTTAAACTCTTTATCTATCGTATTTTCTGATTTTAATTGAGCAATATTAACTTCCCAATTGTTTTGTTTTAATTGATTAGCTAAAGCTAACGATTGATTTTCAAATCCAAAAATAATTGCATTTTGATTTTCAGGGTTGCTTGTTTTATTGGCTTTCAAATGACTTTCGTGTAAATAATTTAAAGACCATTTAAATAATGGAGGACCAATTAATTGGTTCATTACAATTACAGCAATAACAATAGTTTCAAACTCGTGTCCCCAAGTTGGGAATTCCTGTGAAACAATAGTAGCTAATCCTAGTGCAACTCCAGCCTGAGTTAAATAGGGCATCCAAGCAACTAAGGCAAATTTATTTGGGTCTTTTGCTAAATAAACTCCTGTAAAACCACTTATAAACATGGTGATTAACCTTAAAAAGAAAAATCCTAAAGCTATATTAAATACGTTTATGAGTGTGTGAACTGATAGTGAAGCACCAGTTAGCGTAAAAAATATGATGTAAATAATCGGACTTATTTCTTTTAAAGTTTTTGAAAATTCAATTCTGTGTTTACTATAATTAGTTAGTGCAAAACTTGCAATTATACAAATTAGTAATGGCTCTAATGTGAATTCTATGTGAAGAAGTTGATGAGCTTCAATAGTAATTAAATGGGAAAATAAATAAATTCCATATCCAATTAAAATTACGGCAATTCCTTTAAATTGTTTGTCTGCTTTTGTTAAAAAAGGTAAAGCTAGTAATTTTCCAAACAGCAATCCTAATCCAATAGAAGTAGCTATTTCTAAAAGTAGAATTATAAAAAAGAATATATTTATTGGCTCATTATTAATAAAAGCTTTGGCAATAGAAATACTAATTGCAAATAAAATGATTACCAAAACATCTTTTATAACCGTAACGCCCATAACCGTTTTAGTAAAAGGACCATTTGCACGTAATTCATCAATAACTGCTATTGCAGATGAAGGAGACCTAGCTACAAAAATGGTTGCAAAGAGTATGGAAACAGCAATTTTGTGTGTGCTTGGCATAGTTGCCATAAATGGAATTAAATCTGCAATAAAATAAATAGTTACGGAACTTAAAATAAATGTTATAAAAAGCTGACTTATCGTCATCCATTTTATGCTGTTTATTCTACTTCTAAGTTCTTTTAAATATAACTCTGATCCAGCAGAAAAGGCAATAATTGCCAAGGCTATTTCATTTAAAAAATTTAATTCTTTTAATGCTTTTGGTGGAATAAAATTTAAAAAGGAAGAACCAGCAATAATTCCTGTAATTATTAATCCAGTAATTAAAGGGAATTTATTTTTTTGAAAAAATTTAGCAATTTGATTTGCAGCTATAGCAACTAAAAAAAAGCCAATTAAAAAAGTTATGATTAATTTTATGCTCAAAATAATATTGGGTATTAAAAATTAAACGTCTAAATCAAAAGTTTTTTTAAGTAATACAATGTCACTATTTTGTTCTTTTAATTTTTGATATTTTTCTAGGGATGTATATGCGTATTTTTTGGTTGCCTTTTCATTTACATTTATGGTAATTTTAATTTTAAAATTATTAAGTTTTTCTCTTAAATATTTTAATAATGGGTTTAATCCTACTTTTAATTGTTTTTCCATTACAAAATTAGGTAGCTCAATATAAAAATTTTGTTCTTTAATAACTGGCTTATTTGCAGCCATTACTGCAGCTAAACTATTTTTTCCTTTTTCTTTTAGTTTATCAATGTAGGTTAGCCATAATCTTAACCCTTCATTTTCACCAAAATCATCGGTTGGTAATCCTTCAATTTCTTCAAAATCTACTTCAATTTTTTCAATTTCTTTTTTGTGATTTACACTTTTTAACGAGAGTGGTGAAGGTCTTCTATTTTCAATTTTTAAATCAGGTTTAGCTAATTGTTTTTTAGGCTTAAGAATTTCTTTAATTATAGGTTTAGTTATTTTTTTTGAGATTGTACTTTTTGAAACTAAATTAGGATTAAAAACTGAATTATTTTGGGTTTGAAAGTGTAATGCTGCAATTATGTAGGGTTTGTTATTTTTTTTTTCTCCATCAAAAGTGATAGAGGCTAGTTGCATTATAGTAAGTTCAATTAACAATCGCTGATTTTTACTGCTTTTATAATTCAAATCGCATTGATTTGCAAGTTCTATTGCTTGAAGTAAAAAACGTAAATCACATTTTTCTGATTGAGAGAGGTATTTCTTTTTTGCATTATCACCAACTTCTAATAATGTTATGGTTGATTTATCCTTTGCGACTAATAAATCTCTAAAATGTGAAGCTAAACCAATTATAAAATGATGACCTTCAAATCCTTTGGCTAAAATAGTATTAAAATGAACTAATAACTCAGGAATTTTATTTTCTAAAATTAAATCTGTAGCTGTAAAAAATTCATCATAATCTAAAACGTTTAAGTTTTCTGTAACATCTTTTCTAGTTAAATTAGTTCCTGAAAAACTTACAACTCTATCAAATATGGAAAGTGCATCTCTTAATGCACCATCTGCCTTTTGAGCGATAATATGCAATGCATCATCATCTGCTGTAATTCCTTCTTGTTTGGCAATTTTAGTAAGATAATTTTTAATATCTAGCACTCCAATTCGTTTAAAATCAAATATTTGACAGCGAGATAAAATGGTAGGAATTATCTTATGTTTTTCGGTAGTTGCTAAAATAAAAATAGCATGTTCAGGTGGTTCTTCAAGCGTTTTTAAAAAGGCATTAAATGCAGCAGCAGAAAGCATATGAACCTCATCAATAATATATACTTTGTACTTACCTGTTTGAGGAGGAATTCTAACTTGATCTGTTAATTCTCTAATTTGATCAACTCCATTATTGGAAGCTGCATCTAATTCAAAAATATTAAAAGCAAAATCTTCATCAGGAGCAGTATTGGTTGCCTGATTAATTTGTTTTGCCAAAATTCTGGCACATGTAGTTTTACCAACGCCACGTGGACCTGTAAATAAGAGAGCTTGTGCTAAATGATTACTTTTTATAGCATTTTCAAGCGTGTTTGTTATGGCTTGTTGACCAACAACATCTTTAAAAGTTTGTGGTCTGTATTTACGTGCTGATACTATAAAATGCTCCATACAATCAAATTCGTTTACTGCAAAAATATAAAAATCAATTTAACTTTTTAGTTTAAAAAGATTATTAATCAATATCGTACATTTTATTATATAAATGTTTATATTTTGCAATAATTTCATTTCTTTTTGGTTTCATTGTAGGGGTAAGTAAACCATTATCAATTCCCCATATTTCTGGAGTTAATTCAAATCTTTTAATAGTTTCCCATTTACCAAAGTTTTTGTTGCCTTTTTTCATTTCTTTTTGAATTCTTTTTATAACATGAGGATTTCTAATTAAATCTTCATTATTTCCTAAAATTGGTTCATGATGTATTCTAGACCAATTTCGTAAAAATTCAAAATTTGGCTGAATAATTGCCGTTGCCATTTTTTGTCCTTCACCAACTACTATAATTTGTTCAATAAAACGAGATTGTTTCATTTCATTTTCAAGAAGGGCTGGTACAATATATTTTCCACCGGAAGTTTTAAAAATTTCTTTTTTTCTTCCAGTTATTTTAAGAAAGCCATCAGCATCAATTTCACCTTTATCTCCTGTGTGAAAATATTCTCCGGTCATTACACTTGCTGTTTTTTCAGGATCTTTATAATAACCTTTCATTACGTTTGGACCTTTTACTAAAATTTCACCATCCTCAGCAATTTTTACTTCAACATTTCTAATAGGTTTACCAACGGTTCCAATTCTCATTAAATGATCTTTATACATATTTACGGAAACTACGGGTGAGGTTTCTGTAAGTCCGTATCCTTCCATTACATGCATTTTAGCGGCGGTAAATATTCTTGCTAATCTTGGTTGTAGTGCTGCACTACCCGAAACCATAGTTCTTAAATTGCCTCCTAAAGCTTCTCTCCATTTACTGAATATTAGCTTATTGGCAATTGCTAATTTTTGATGATAAAACCAACCATTTTTTCGGTAAGGTTCATATTTTAATCCAACTTCAACCGCCCAAAAGAATAGCATTTTTTTAATACCCGTTAATTCTGTTCCTTTAGTAATAATTCCGTCATATACCTTTTCAAGTAATCGAGGAACAACTGACATAAGAGATGGTTTTACTTCTTTTAAATTTGCTCCAATTTTATCAATTGATTCTGCAAAATAAATTGGAGTTCCTGAATATTGATACAAATACAACAGCATTCTTTCAAAAACATGGCAAACAGGTAAAAAACTTAACACTTTCATTTCACCTTCCATAGGTAATCTAGGGTAACTATCAATTACGTTACTTACTAGGTTAGTATGAGAAAGCATAACACCTTTTGGTCTTCCAGTAGTTCCTGAGGTATAAATGATAGTAGCTAAATCATCTGGTTTAACCTTACTTTTTAATACTTCTACTTCTGGTTGATTACTTTTATCCTTTCCTAATTCTAAAACTTCTTCCCAGTTTTTACAGTTTTTAATAGTTTCAAAAGAATAAATTTCTTTTAAGCTTGGAACATTATCTATTATAGAATTAGCTTTTTTAAATAATTCTTTATCGGATAGAAAACAATAAGTTACTTCAGCATGATTGAAAATATATTCATAATCATCTTTAGAAATAGTTGGGTAAATAGGAATGTTTAAAGCTCCTAATTGCGTAATTCCTACATCTAGTATATTCCATTCTGTTCTATTACTTGATGAAATCACTGCAATTTTATCACCAGGTTTTACCCCAAGTTTTAATAATCCTCTACTAATGGCATTAGCTTTGTCAAGATATTCTTGAGTTGAAGTAGATACCCAGGTTCCATTGTATTTGGTAGTTAAAGATTCTTTTAAATTATATTTTTCTAGTTGGTAGTATGCGAAATCGAAAACTCTAGTTACTTTTATCGACATTTTATTTAGTTTGTTTTGTGTCTCTGCAAAGTATAAAATTTATAAGGATTTTGCAATAGCTTAATCAGATATGTTATTACTGTTACTTAAAAATGTATAAAAATCAAAAAATGATAATTATTGATGCTAAATTATTTATTTTATTTAGAATTAGTTAATTAACCCGTTGTGCATTATTATTACTTTTTAAACTTACTGTTACGTCAATTCCTTTAGATTAGCAAACTGATAAAAACATTTAAATTTGTTAAAAGAAAAAGAATGGGGTGAACTAGGTCAGTTCGTAGTTTTTGATAACTAACACTCGTATTAGTCCCCATTCTTTTAA
>NZ_JAKIUR010000081.1 GCF_021647475.1 Lutibacter sp. | reverse complement strand
ATTAGAACAAAATCTAATGCCTTTGCTTTGAAAGATAGAATTTATTATAACGCTCTAAAAAACGCAATGAAACAAATTAATGAGTTATCAATAAATAAATATCAAAATGTGGCGTAATCGTGAATGTTTTGCGTAAGGTCAGTTAGTAAAAACAACTCCCAATCTGATGCTCTGGTAGTAAAACTGTTGGTATATCCATGAGCATGGTGTTCACTTAGACGAGAAGTTAAATCTTTGCAACTGCCAGTATAATAATAGTTGGAAGAAATTGAATGTAAAATATAAACGTAAGCCATATGATGTTTTATTAACCTAAAAAACTCTTGAAAATCAAACGATTAACAAGAGTTTTAGTACTGAAGACGGGACTTGAACCCGTACGGGCCTTACAGCCCACTGGATTTTAAGTCCAGCGTGTCTACCAATTCCACCACTTCAGCATTGGTATTTTATATATTGTAGAGCGAAAGACGGGATTTGAACCCGCGACCCCCACCTTGGCAAGGTGATGCTCTACCCCTGAGCTACTTTCGCAGACCTATTTTTTAAGAACGTACATTTTTAACTGTAAATGCGAGGGCAAATTTAATACAAATCTGTTAATTGCAAAGATTTTTTTTAATTTTATTTCAAATAAATAGTTAAACAACTTGTTTTAAGGTTGTAAATTTTAAATTTTAAAATATATTTGCACAAATTTCAAGTACTTATATGCAAATAACTTCTAATTCTATACCTAAAAAAGTTGGTTTCTCTGCTGTTTTTAATGATTTCAAACAATTAACAAAGGTTGGTCTTTCTTTAAGTGTTGTTTTTTCTTCAGTAGCAGGCTATTTATTAGCTGTAACAACTATTAATATTATTACAATTTTAATGTTGGCTATTGGTGGTTATTTAATGGTTGGGGCTTCAAATGCCTTTAATCAAATTATTGAAAAGGATACGGATGCTTTAATGAAACGAACTAAAAACAGACCGTTACCAGCTGGAAGGATGCATGTGTCAACCGCTATGGTTATTGCTGTTTCCTTTACTATTTTAGGTTTAGCTATTTTATATAGTATTAATGCTAAAAGTGCTTTGTTTGGAGCAATTTCTATTTTTTTATATACTAGCGTTTATACTCCTTTAAAGTCTGTCACACCTTTGTCTGTTTTTGTTGGAGCTTTTCCTGGAGCCATACCTTTTATGTTAGGTTGGGTGGCTGCTACTAATCATTTTTCTATAGAAGCAGGAATATTATTTTTAATTCAGTTTTTATGGCAATTTCCACACTTTTGGGCAATTGCTTGGTTGCAATTTGATGAATATAAAAAAGCAGGTTTTAATTTGATGCCAATGGGTAAAAAAAATAAAAAGGCGGTAATTCAAATTATAATTTATATTGTTTGTTTAACACTGGTTTCCATAATTCCTGTTTTCAAAATAACTGGCAATTTTTACATTTACCCTGTTACAGCAGTTGTTTTAGTAGCTTTAGGAGGTAAAATGTTGTTTTATGCAATTAAATTATATAAATTTCAAACGGATAAACATGCAAGGCAATTAATGCTTTCTAGTGTTTTATACATAACTTTAATACAAATTATTTACGTAGTAGATAAATTTTTACACTAACTAAATGAAAAACTCGTTACAACAAGAACTTAAACAAGCACATCAAAAATCAGCAAAACCAATGCTTTGGGTTGCTATGATTAGTATGACAATGATGTTTGCAGGATTAACAAGTGCATACGTGGTAAGCAGATCAAGAGCCGATTGGGTTTCGTTTATTTTGCCAAATGCTTTTAACATAAGTACTACTTTAATTGTATTAAGTAGTTTAACTTTTTTAATGGCAAAAAAATTCATTAAAAACGGAAATCAACAAATGACAACGCTCTTTTTAGTGTCAACTTTACTGTTAGGTTTAGGTTTTGTTTATTTTCAACTTGATGGTTTTTCTCAGCTTTATAAAGAAGGATTATATTTTGCTGGAGATCAAAGCACTGTTAAATCGTCATTTGTTTATGGGATTACTGTTGCACATCTTGCACATGTTTTTGCTGGTATAATTGTATTAATTGTGGTGTTGTTCAATCATCTTTCAAAAAAATATTCTGCTTCAAATTATTTAGGTTTAGAATTAGGTGCAATTTTTTGGCACTTTGTTGATATTGTGTGGATTTACTTATTTTTCTTTTTCTATTTTATTAGATAATAAAAAAAATGTATTTTTGGCTCAACTATAACTAAAAAATCAAAAACTAACTTTTATATGGAAGTAACAACAGCTACTGAAACCAATCAGGCTACTTGGGATGGAGGTAAAAATAAACCTCTTGGAGCAAGTTATGGAAAGCTTATGATGTGGTTTTTTATTTTATCTGACGCCTTAACTTTTTCCGCTTTTCTTGGAGGTTATGGTTTAACTCGTTTTAAATACATTGAATCTTGGCCAATTGCTGATGAGGTTTTTACTCATGTTCCGTTTTTACATGGCGTAAATGCACCAATGTATTATGTTGCATTTATGACCTTTATTTTAATTTTATCTTCTGTAACTATGGTGTTAGCTGTAGATGCTGGTCATCAAATGAAAAAAGATAAGGTTACCATTTATATGTTGTTTACCATTATTGGAGGATTAATATTTTTAAGTTCTCAGGCTTGGGAATGGAAAACATTTATTAAAGGAGAATATGGGGCAATACAACTAAAAGATGGTAAAATTATTCAGTTTGTAGATAAAACAGGACATCAAATTGCTTTAGATAAATTTGCAATACATTCTAATAGAGAAAGAGTACAACTTAACAGAGCTAAGGGATTATGGTTTATGAGTGGGAGTAAGTTACCTCCTTTTTCTGTAAATGAAGTAATTGAAGGATTTAAATCTCATCCAGAGATAACCATAAGAACTGAGCAATTAAATTTAGATACCAAACAAAAAATTATTATCCCTAGAGATAAAGCAATGTTTTTTTTAAAACGAGCAAAAGCAGTTGTAAAAGGAGCAAACTTAAAGGTTAATGAATACGGTAAAACCACTTTTGCAGATTTCTTTTTCTTTATTACAGGGTTTCATGGATTCCATGTTTTTACAGGAATAACCATTAATATAATAATTTTCTTTAATGTTATTTTAGGGACTTATGAACGTAGAGGAAGTTATGAAATGGTTGAAAAAGTTGGATTATATTGGCATTTTGTTGATTTGGTTTGGGTATTTGTATTCACATTCTTCTACTTAATTTAAAAAATAACTTATGACACATACACAAGAATATACATCGCATACTAAATTAATTTGGAAAGTATTTATAATACTTTCTGTAATAACAGGTGTTGAAGTTTTTTTAGGAATTGATAAACCTGATTTTTTATACTTAACAAAATTTTTAGGAACTAATTTATTAAACCTTATTTTTATAATTTTAACCTTGGTAAAAGCCTATTATATTGTTTGGTTTTTTATGCATATGGCAAATGAAAAAAAGAGTTTGAGAAGAGCAGTAGTATGGACTGCGTTTTTTTTAATTGCTTATTTAACTGCTTTGTTATTAATAGAAGGAGAATATATACATAACGTGTTAGGTCCATTAACTAAATGGAATTACTAATAGAAAATATTTATAGATAAAAGGCGGTTGTTAACCGCCTTTTTTGTTTTTTTGCAATACGTATGAAAAAATTCTGGATACTTTTTATATTATTTGTTTTACCATTAGTATTTTATATTTTCTTATCTGAAGGAATTTATAAGTATTCTAATTTACCAATTTTAACAGAAAAAGTTACTAATGTTAATCAATTAAAAACCAATAAATCAACAACTTTTACAAATAAATTTTCTATTGTTTGTTTTCCAGGTAAAAATGTCAACAATGCTAAAACAGGGTTGCTAAATCTAAATGAAGTTATTTATAAACGGTATTATCAAAAACCTTTTTTTCAAGTAGTTGCTTTATTTCCAAAGGAAACAAATGAAGATTATAAAAAGGTAATTAAGCAATTAGGTTTATATACCAATCTTAAAAATTGGCATTTTATTTTTACATCTTCTGATAGCATTCAAAAAATTTATAAAAGTTTTAAAGTTCCTGATAGCTTAAATCAAGATTTGTATTCTTCAAATGCTTTTATAATTGATAAAAAATTGAGATTACGAGGTAGAAAAGATGATGAAGATGCAACTAACGGAAAATTATACGGTTATAATATGAACTCTGTTGCAGTTTTAAAAAATAAAATGAAAGATGATATAGATATTATTTATTATCAATACAAAAAATCAGAAGAAAAAAAACGACGTAATAAAAATAATTATTAAAATGAAAAAATATTCATACGTAGGTGTCGCTTTTATTATTTTAATATTTGGAATTTATGCTATTCCTAAAATTGTAGCCAAATTTAAAACTCCCAAATTGGTTACCATTGGTAAAGTACCTAATTTTAAATTTACCAATCAAAATGGAAAAATTATTACCAATGAATTTTATAAAAATAAAGTTTACGTAGTGGAATTCTTTTTTACAACTTGCCCTACTATTTGTCCTAAAATGAATAAAAACATGGTAACTATTCAAGATGAATTTTTTGGAAATCCAAATTTCGGAATTGCTTCTTTTAGTATAAATCCAAAACACGATACGCCACAAATATTAAAAGAATATGCAAAAAAACACGGTGCAATATTAAAAAATTGGAATTTTTTAACAGGAAAACAAGATGCTATTTATAATTTAGCAAATAACGGATTTACCTTATATGCAGGTGTAAATAGCAATGCTGAAGGTGGTTTTGAACATTCAGGAATGTTTGCTTTGGTTGATAAAAACGGAAATATACGTTCACGAGTTGATAAATATGGAAATCCTATTGCATTTTATGATGGTTTAAATCCAAAAGAAATTTATAAAATAAAGGAAGATATTACTATTTTATTAAAAGAATAATGCAGAAAAATACTAACAAATATAATACTTGGATTATTGTTTTATCCATTGCAATTCCAGTTGTTATTGCAGTTTTATTTAGTGTAAAATTAAATGTAAAATTACCTGTATTTTTACCTCCAATTTATGCAAGTATTAATGCATTTACAGCTATATTACTTATAATTGCTTTTTGGTCTGTAAAATCAAAAAAAATAGAACTTCATAAAAAATTAATGAAAACAGCAATTGTATTTTCAATATTGTTTTTACTATTGTATGTACTTTATCATATGACTTCAAATGCTACAAAATATGGAGGAGAAGGAGCTATAAGAACTATATATTTCGTATTGTTGATTTCACATATCCTATTATCTATAATTGTTATTCCTTTTGTATTAATCACTTATGTAAGAGCAATTACTAATAATATTGAGTTGCATAAAAAAATAGCTAAATATACATTTCCACTTTGGTTATATGTTGCAATTTCAGGAGTCTTGGTTTATATTTTGATTTCACCATATTACCTTCATTCATGAAAAAAATTATTATCATATTTGTTCTTCTAAGTTTTCAAATTTCAAATGCACAATGTGCCATGTGCCGTGCTGTAGTTGAAAGCGGTAATCCTTCACAGGCTGAAGGGTTAAACACAGGAATACTTTATTTAATGGTTTTTCCATATTTATTGGTTGGGGGATTAGTTTTCTTTTTAATAAGAAGAATCAGGAAACATAAAATTTAACATTTCTATAAGAGGATTACTGTGTAACAAATGATAAATTTAATCGTCTTATGAATATATTTAACCAAAAACTCACCAAATAGCTAATGAGAACTAAATTTGTAAGTGTTTTAGCATTATTATTTTTAATTAATGTTAACGCACAAAAAAAAACATGGACACTTCAAGAATGTGTTAATTATGCTTTAGACAATAATATTTCTATAAAACAACAAGAACTTAATACTAAATTAGTAGAACAAAATATCACTTCTGCAAAAGGTAATTTTTATCCATCTCTAAATGCTTCGGCATCTCAGAGTTATAATTTTGGATCTTTTATTGATATTGACGGTGGACGTATTTCTAGAGATTCAAGATCAAATAATTTTGGTTTAAATACCGGAGTAACATTGTTTAATGGATTTAGGAATAGAAATAATCTACAACAAGCTAAAAAGGAACTAGAAGCTGCAGGTTTTGATTTGCAGGAAAATAAAAATAACATTATGTTGTTTGTGGTTAATTCTTATTTAAATGTGCTTCTGGCTAAAGAAAATATCATTATTGCTCAAGATCAGGTTGAGATAAGTAAAAACCAAGTTCAAAAATCAAAGGATTTAGTAGCGGCAGGATCTAGTGCAAAAGCAGCTTTATTGGAATCTGAAGCAAGTAAAGCTAGTAATGATGAAAAACTTACCAATGCTCAGAATAGTTTAGATTTGGCTTTGTTGAATTTATCTCAATTACTCCATATTACTAATAAAGGATTTGATGTGGAAGATGTTAAATTAAACATTAATTCAGCATCATTAATTTATAATGATACTGATGCTATTTTTAATAAAGCAGAAACCATTTTACCAGAAATACAAAGTGCAGAAATAGCAGTGGATAATGCAGCCCTTTCCGTTGCTATTGCAAAAGCAAGCTATTATCCTTCACTTACGTTTGGTGCTGGTTTAGGTACAGGTTATCAGCATAGTCAAGGTCAAAAAGATGTTAGAGTTATAATAGACCCAAACACCAATTTACCAGTTACTATTCCTAATGGTTTTAGTCAACAGTTAAGTGATAATTTAGGTTATAACTTAGGATTTTCTTTAAGTATTCCAATTTTTAATAGGTTTCAAACTAAAGTAAATGTTAACAGAACTAAAATAAATCAAGATAAAGCAGACCTACAATTGTTAGATAAAAAATTGAAATTGAGGGAAAGCATTGAAAAAGCATATGCTGATGCAAAAGCTTCTTTAAACCAATATGTTGCAGCAAAAAAATCTTTAGATGCACAAAATGAATCTTTTAAAAATGCACAGGAAAGTTATAATTCTGGAGTAATGAATTTTTTCGATTTTGACCAAGTTAGAAATCGGTTAGTTGGTGCAAAATCATCTATGGTAAATGCAAAATATAATTTTGTGTTTAGAACTAAATTATTAGAATATTATTACGGCATTCCTATTGTAATTGAATAGGTTTTTATTGTAAATACTTTAAAACATTCAATCAATATTGGTTGAATGTTTTTTTATAGGCTAATTTGAAATAAGTATCTTTGCACTATAAATAAATTTGAATTGACGTATATTCTAAATATTGAAACGGCAACTAAAAACTGTTCGGTAAGTATTGTAAAAAATGGAAAAACCATTGCCTTGCAAGAATTAAACGATGGAAATTATTCTCATGCCGAAAAATTACATGAATTTATTAAAATTGTTTTAGAAAAGGCAAAGATTAATTTTGAAAATTTAAAAGCTGTTGCAGTTAGTAAAGGCCCTGGTTCTTATACAGGTTTAAGAATTGGAGTTTCTACAGCAAAAGGCATTTGTTTTGCATTGGATATTCCGTTAATTGCTACAGATACGTTACAAGCTTTAGCTATGACAGTTACCATTGAAAACGGCATTAAAATTCCGTTATTAGATGCTAGAAGAATGGAAGTTTATAGCAGTGTTTTTACTAAAAAAAATGAGCAAATTAGAGAAGTTAAAGCTGAAATTGTTACTGCTGATTCTTTTTTAGATTATTTAAAAGAAAAAACGGTTTATTTTTTAGGAGATGGAGCTGCAAAATGTAAAGAAATAATCACCCATAAAAACGCATTTTTTATAGAGAATAAATTTCCTTCGGCAAATGAAATGGCAAGTTTATCTTATTCCAAATTTAAAAATCAGGAATTTGAAGATGTTGCTTATTTTGAACCTTTTTATTTAAAAGATTTTTTGATAACTACTTCAAAAAAATAAGTTATTTTTTTATCTCCACTTGATGAGTAGTTTAGCCCCCAATAAAGTCGGAGTGATATTTTAAATTTCAAACTAATACATTTGAGATATGAAATTTCAATACTCGCTTTGTCAAGTGCAATTTTTACATTTTCTATGATTCCAAAATATACATTCCAATAATTTTCGATACCGTCCAAAAAAGTGTGTCTGATCTGTACAAACAATCATCTCAACTAATAAATTTGAAGTTAGGAATAACTTAAATAAACAAGAGAGATGATTGAATTAACAAAAGTACAATTACAAACAAGTTTAAACAACCTAAGACCGTTGCAAAATTCAACAAATTTCACCAATCCAAGTTTTAGATGAATTTTAGATTGGTTTTTGTCAAAAAATGTAATTTTCACTTCTTTTTTTGTCTTTGAAGTTCATTTTAATATTGTTTTTCTCTTAATTTTTACAATTAGACGCAATTATCCCTGGACTTCGATACAG